>NZ_CP025572.1:2711110-2815170 GCF_018336975.1 Marinomonas sp. CT5
CAAGTCTTTTGATTGTTTGAGCAGATGTCTCTTTTGCTTTCGGGGATTTAGACATGGGTAGCCTCACCTTGGTAGACCAATCCATTTTGCCGTGTTTTCGAAGCCAAGTCAGCACCGTTGATCGCCCTTGGATTCCATAGATTTTTTGAGCTTGCTTATAAGTCATGTCGCCTTTTTCGACGGCCATCACTATCTGTAATTTAAAGCCCATTGTGTAGTCACGTTGAGTACGCTTGCGCTTGGTATTACTTGATGTCCCCATAATAGGTCTCCTAGGTGTAAACCTATTTCAGGACAGGGCATTAAAATAAAAAAATCGCTATTTGCTTCTCACAAAAGCCCTTCTCTATAATGGCTGTTCTATCTAGGAGTCTATGCAGTTTTTAAGGCGGTTTTACGATGGTGTTGATGAAGGTTTCTTTTAAGGCGGTAATAGCGGCGGCGTTGGTAGTCATGGTTGGGTGCAGCACTTCGCCAACTGGTCGTAAGCAATTTGCAGTTCTGCCCGATGACCAAATGAACGAGATGGGCGTCCAATCTTTTACGGAAATGAAAAAGGAAATACCTAAATCGTCTAATACGAACTTACGTGATCAAGTTCAATGCGTTGCAGATTCTTTAATTGCCGTCTTACCCGAAAAATACCGCAAGCAAGACTGGGAAGTCGTGCTATTTGATGACAAACAAGTCAATGCCTTTGCTCTACCTGGATACAAAATCGGTGTTTATACTGGCTTGTTAAAAGTTGCCGATAATCAATCTCAACTCGCAGCAGTGGTAGGACATGAATTAGCCCATGTCATTGCTCGACATGGTAATGAACGCGTATCCACCCAGTTAGCTACCAGCCAAGCATTAGCGCTGGGGTATCAATTAAGCGGTGAAGAATCACCAGAAAAGATTGCTATCTTTCAAGCATTAGGACTGGGAGCGCAAGTGGGGATCATTTTGCCCTTCAGCCGTACTCATGAAACTGAAGCTGACTTACTTGGTTTAGATTACATGGCGAAAGCAGGCTTTGACCCACGAGAAAGCGTTCAGTTGTGGCGTAACATGAGCAAAGGAGGAGAAAGTAAAACACCGGAGCTGTTATCAACCCATCCATCTAACGCCCATCGAATCAAGAATTTACAAGCAGATTTACCAAAGACTTTACCTATTTACGAAAACCTAGTTGCACAGAATAAAGCGGCTAAATGCTATTAAACATTCACCCTCTAAGGAACAGGTTAAAATCTGTTCCTCATTCTTATCCAATAAATCGCTCAATTAACTTTTTGCGGTTTACCTCTTACACAATAATTTTTTTTTAATATTTAAATTCAGACGTAAGTGATACGCCAGTACTCATTTACTGAGACGATTGTCTTAGCAACACTCCAAATATCAACTAATGATGCCGTACATAATCATACTTTAAGGAAAAAACCAGATTTTCGGTAACATTTGGAAACATTTCGTTAAAATTCTTTGTGATACCATCCAGCCAATTCGCTAAGGTTTGACACGGCCTAGCCTATCTTTTGCGTACATTTCATCATAAAAACGCAATAAATATCGTTAATGCACTCCACGATTTAATACGGTTTTCTTTAGTAAAGCACAGCAAAACCAGGTGTTACTAATCTGTAAAATATGAGGGAAAAATGACGCAGATTCATTCGTCAAAAATAATTATAGGAGCGGTGCTGGTTTGTGCTTTTCATTTAGCTCAGGCAAGTCAGAGTATTTCCCTTTCAGACTATTTCAAAGACACTTGGTCGACTCAAGAAGGCCTTCCACACAACAGTATTAACGCGATCGCACAAACTTCAGATGGTTACTTATGGTTTGCTACTTGGGAAGGTGTGGCTCGCTACAATGGTCGTGAATTTCGTTTTTATGAGCGTTCAACAAAAACGGGCATCATTGATTCAGGTATTCGCACATTAGTTTCCGATAAAGATAATGGCTTATGGGTTGCTGGGGTTCGGGGTGGAATCACCTACCGTCACGGGCATACTTGGCAGCCTCAATTTGCCGCTTCTAGCATGATAAATAACATCCTTAAAGACAGTAATGGTGACCTATGGTTGGCCGTTGAGGGGTTAGGCGTATTCCATCGGCCAAGCCCAAATACGGTGGGAGGTCTCAAAAAAGAAAACTGGGTCTTGCAGAATGTCAGTGCCTACCGATTATTAGAAGACAGCAAAGGCCGAATTTGGGCAGCCACAAACAAAGGATTATTTCACGTCAATGGAGACAATAAACAAGAAGTATTAGCGCAATATGACTTTCCGGAACAACACGTTTATTCCATTCTTGAAACAGATGATGGAAAAATACTAGTGGCTACGGAAAATGGAGCCTATGCCTTCAATGATAAGCGAATTACTTTACTGCACCCAAGCCTTGCTGGAGAATCCATTAAAACGTTAATGGAAGATAATGAAAACAACCTTTGGTTAGGGACCAGTAAAAATGGTGTGGTGAGATTAAGTAACAACCATATAGAACGATTAGATACTCAGTCTGGTTTACCTAATAATCGCGTATTATCACTCTTACAAGATATCGAGGGCAGTATTTGGATTGGCACCAACAGTGGTTTAATGAGGCTACGCAAAGCCCCTTTCACAACATGGAATAAGAAGCGTAAACTTGTCGGTAATTATGTTCGCAGCGTTATAGATCTCGATGACAAGTCGGTGTTGGTTGGCTCAAGCGAGGGTCTTAGCCTTATCAGTAACAACAAGGCGCAGAATGCTCAAACCATTAAAAGAACCCACGTTTCGGTTCTTAGTTTTGCCAAGCGGAGTAATGGCGGTATTTGGGTTGGTACTTACCTTAATGGGCTAATGCTTTGGAAAGATCAACAGCTATTTCCCATACTTAACCATAAAAATGGCTCACCCAGTAATGAAGTGAGGTCCATTTTAGAAGACAGTCAGGGCAACCTTTGGATAGGTACAACGGATGGATTGGTTCGCCGATCACCAGATGGAAAACTGCAAATCTTTACTCGCAACGATGGTTTACCTGACAATTATATTATGGCTTTGGCTGAAGATGACTTAGGGCAGCTCTG
Source organism: Marinomonas sp. CT5 (assembly GCF_018336975.1). Taxonomy (NCBI): domain Bacteria; kingdom Pseudomonadati; phylum Pseudomonadota; class Gammaproteobacteria; order Oceanospirillales; family Oceanospirillaceae; genus Marinomonas; species Marinomonas sp. CT5. Next base: position 2,714,178 of record NZ_CP025572.1, read on the forward strand.
GGTAGGAACAGGGTTAGGTGTGGCTAAACTCACTCCAAATGGTTTTGACATTGTGCCCATTAAAAATCTAGAAGAGGCGGAATATGCTTTTGGTTTCTGGTCGGAACCAGGCTATATGTGGATTGCAACGGACCGGGGCTTAATTCGATATAATCAAAAAAATGGTCAATTAGGCTTAATTGGTCGAAATTCAGGCCTGCCTATTGATAAGCTATTCCAAGTTATTTATGACGGTACAAACGGACTTTGGCTCACCAGCAACCGCGGCATTTTACGCATAGATTATCATGAGGCCCATGCCATAGCAGAAGGCCATCAAAACAAGATTAGCTTTGAGCATTTTTCCGAAAGTGATGGTTTAGCGACTTCTCAAGCAAACGGTGGTTCTAACCCAGCCGCTGTTGCAATGCCTGATGGAAAGTTATGGTTCGCTACGGCCAAAGGCGTTGCTACGATAGACAGCGCCGCCATATCACAAAAAAACACCGCCCGTTTACCCATTGCCGTAGAGTCTATATCGGCAGACGGATCTGAACTCTCTCCCACTGAAGTAAACATATTGCCTGCAGGCACAAACAGAATCGTCTTTCACTATGCAGGTTTAGGGTACATTCTGTCGTCACGAATTGAATATCGAACAAGATTAGTCGGCTTCGAAAAAAACTGGGCTTCAAGAGGCAAAAGCACTATGGCGGAATACACCAATCTTGCCCCAGGAACCTATCAATTTCTTGTTGCGGCTCGCTACCCTTATAGTGATTGGAATAATTCGGAGCAAATTTATACGTTCACTATTTTGCCTTACTTCTGGCAGCGTTTTGAGGTACAAATTGGCTTAGGTATCTTAGTGATAATTATTTTAGCTGGCGGTATAAAATGGCGCTTACATCGACTACAACAAAGCGAGCTGAAGCTTAGAGAATTGGTGGAAAGCCAAACCTACGCTCTTCGAAAACAGTCAAAAGATTTCCAGCGCCAAGCCAATGAAGATGAGCTGACAGGCCTACCAAATCGACGCGCTTTTGATCATTGGTTGAGTGAAAAGTTCATCAAAGCAAAGCAGAAGAAGACCACCCTAGCTTTGGTTATTATGGACATTGATCACTTCAAAAAAATCAATGACCACTACTCACACCTAATTGGCGATAAAGCCATTAAATCTCTTGCGAACGAACTACAACTCCTCGCAGGTAAAAAAGTACATGTAGCACGCTGGGGCGGAGAAGAATTCACCTTAATGATCAAAGGTATGAGCGATGACGAAGTGGCTACTTATTGCGAAAAAATACGTCACAGAATTGAAATCTGTGATAATCACAAGATAGCTCCAAACTTAACCATGACGGTCAGCATGGGCGTGGCGTTTTCCCATCAAGCCGATAGTTATCAAACTTTACTCAGACTGGCTGACCAAGCCTTATATCGCGCCAAAGACAACGGCCGTAACCGTGTTGAAATTTGGCATTGATCCCAATTATTACCAAAAAAGCCGAGACAGAATGAAAGCTGTCTCGGCTTTTTACTATTGTGTTAACACTGCTATATAGCGATTAAAGAGGCGTCACTTCAATAGCAGAAACGTATGCCTCACCTTTAACCGGCTCAAACTGCAGTGTCATTTTTCCATCGACAACGTCGACTTCGGCGGAGAGATATTTGGCACTTAAAGCGGGTTTAGGCGCCTGCGCTGAACTATCTAGCTCAGCAATTTTGTGGCCATTGGCTTTTACAACAAAATGCGAAGACTCGTTTTCTTTCGGTACTACCGTCAATAAAACGACTTTGTAACGGCCATTTTTCAGCAGCAAGTTATACTCAAAACTCCCACGACGATATGTTGTCGCCAAATCGCGATCTGTTGTCTGAGCTATGTCAGGTTTCACAGGTGGTTGCCCCCAGCCGCCTAACTGATCAAACGATGCGGATTTACCACCCTTAAAGAAGTTATCTGAACCGAAAGTATGCTGCTTAGATGAAGCGGCAACCAAGGCACCAGCATCAATAAAGTAGCGGTTGCTCTGACTTTCATTTAATTGCCAATTCGCTTGATCTTGGATCGATGATTGCTGGCCAACACCTTTAGCTATCACGGTATTTTCGCCTACCGCCAGACTCACATTTGGCCAAACACATATTTTCAGCTCGCAGCCTGATTTCACTCCCAAAGATTTGCCATTCAACCATAGTTCGGTACGATCAAGGTTCGAATACACTCTCACATCAGTCACTTGATAATGACGTGGCGAATAATGGCTCGATGTTACATGTACCATTGGCTTGTTTGTCCAATTCGCTTGATAAAAGTAATAAGCATCTTTCTTTGTCGTCCTATCATAAGTGATGATGCCTTTAGTATTAATATCCTTAGAGTCACCTTCGGTTCTCACTGTGGTAGCAAAATCAAACGCATTCCAAATCCAGCTAGCGAACAAATAGGGTTTGCTGTTGATTGTACGCCAACTCTCTTCATGAATGTACGACATGTATTCTTCTGGCTGGCTATGCCCTCTTGAATCAACCGGTCCACCCAAAACATTATCGGTATGCAAAGACACCGCGCCACCCGCGCCATATTCACTGACTGAAATAGGTAATTTAGGATATTGAGCATGCATTAGATCGAGGTGTGGGCCAAAATCTTCCACATCCCCAAAATACCAACCATAATAACGATTCAGCCCAACCGTATCGGCCACTGGCGATGTTTTAGGAATGTCGATTTTCTCTAGCCCCTCTCTCGATTCGCAACAATTCGCAAGCGTTGATAGCCGGCTTGGATCTAACTCTTTTACTTTTTCATTCAATGCCTTCAACACAGGGATAGGGTCTGGAGTATTACCACGAGTTGCCCCTAAAAAGGCAGGAACCACGGCACCAAAGTCTACTTCGTTAGCCACGCCCCAAAATGCCACTGAGGGATGATTAAAGTTTTGTTTAATCATTTCTTTGAGCTGCAATTCTGCATTTCGCATCAGCCCATCATTCGCGGCTTGATACTTTTCACCATACGTCCAGCTTGTCACTAAGGGAATTTCATCCCAAAGAATCAAGCCGTATTTGTCGGCTAAGTCATGTACGGGTTGACCATGAGGATAATGCGCAAGACGAAGTGTGTTAGCGCCCATCTCTACCAGCATATCCACGTCCTGTTTGACATTATCAGGACGGACTGCCCAACCTAACCCCTCTTTATCTTGATGGTAAGCGGCACCATGCAAACGTAAAGGTTTACCATTCAAAATAAAGCCTTTGTCTGGAGAAACAACAATATTACGCAACCCATATTGTTGCTCTAGGATATCGAGAACCTGATTATTTGAACCTCGAATTTCGGTTCGCAGAGTATATAAATACGGATTTTCTTGGCCTTGCCACAAGGTCGGATTAGTGACAACCAGATTTTGCTGTAACATCACCAAGGATTTAGGCTTTAGCGTCAATGCTTGCTCTGCCTGAGCGACCGTTTTCCCTTTGGCATCCACAAGTTGAGCCAGCACTTTGACCTTTTTAGACTCATCCGCATCATTTTTGACGCGACCACTTACCTTCACCCGTGCCTTATTTGACTCGCTTAAATCCGTCGTGGCATAGACTCCTGAACCACCATAATCCAACATATCGAAATGCACGGGATCGGTGAATACCAACCTTACAGGGCGATATAACCCACCATGAACAAAGAAATCACCCGCAATGGGTAAGGTATCCGCTGTTGAGGAATCTCCAGTAGGCTTCGTATTATCCGTTTTTACGACAAGCATATTCTTTTGATTCAAATGAATGGCCTTAGTCGCATCAAAACGAAAGCGTGTAAAGCCGCCTCTGTGTTCACCAAGACGCACACCATTAAGCCACACTTCGGCCACTCGGCTGGCAGCATCAAATTCTAACCATGCTTGTTCTTTTGTATCGCTGGAAGGCGCATTGAAATTTAATCGATACCAACCAATACCATATTGTTTGTTGATGTTCTGTTCAGTATTGATGTGAGACGTGGTGTCATTCTGGTAATAACCCACGTTGTTCCAAGTATGTGGCACACTGACCACTTGCCAGTCACTATCATTGTAATTGGTCCGCAAAATTGGCTCCGCTTTCTCTTCTCCTTTTTCAGAAAAGAAAAACTTCCAACCTGAACCCAACACTATTTGTTCACGGGTCATTGAAGCGGAGGCAACAGCCGACAACGTGGACATCGAAAGCACCACAGCCGCTAAGGCAACTTGGTTCATTATTTTTATAATTTTCATATCATTATCTCATTCTGTAACTAGAGCAAATTATTCATAATCCTAATAACACACTCTTTGCTCTTCATATTATTTCCGACAGCATTGATCACCCTCTTCATTAAAAAAGAGAATCAACAGGCAACAATATTGGCATTGAGTGGAATATTATTAGATTAGCGTGGTGTTCAGCGCACTAAAGAGAACAAGATAAAGCGTCAGTAAATATTGTTATTTTTTTCATTACTTTTCCTTGGTGTTAAATGAAACAATCTTGAGAAAAGTATCGTGAAATGATGTTTTCACTCCACCTTTCCCATCCATTTATTCATGCTAAGATATTTTTGGTAGGAATACACATCGAATAGATTGATACCATGTATTAGTGAGAGTGGATCATGAATGTCGTGGTTTTAACGATTTGTATCGAGGAATGAAGAGAGAACTATTTCCAATTCCTTCAGTGGCATTTCATGACCACCGTTGAATTCGATTAACGCGACTTGAGCCCCTGCAGATTGCAGGTAGTGATGAAAATCTAGTGCATAAGAATAATGCCATTGATCATTTTTGCCTATCATTGAGACTAGGCGGCCACAATGCGATAAATCTTTCGCAGGCTCCTGCCAAGAACCTGCGCTGCCGATAGAAACCACCCAAGAAGTATCAGGTAACAAACAGTATTGGATCAGCTTGCTGGTAAAAAAACCGCCATTAGAAAAACCAATCATGCCCTTAAGCTTATCTTCAGGGGCAAAGTTATCATCACTAGAAATCACAGAAAGTGTGTGTTTCAATTCTTTCAAACTATCCTGAGGCCAGCAAAGTTGATGGGGATTTTGCTTGCACTGAGTCACTGACCTTGGCAAGTAGAACTTAATAGACAAAGCCTTACCAATAGCATCCAGTTTTTGACGGTTTGCCAGTTCTTGATCTGATATATTAGGTACATCCATTCCATGCAGATAAGTCACAATATTATGACTGCTCGTATCCCCCAGAAACTTAGCCTCTCGTAATGGTTTGGTGTCCCATCTATGTCCATATAAGCAAGCCGTGAAGACGGCAACCAAAGCAAAGACACCCAGTACTGTCGCCTTCATCTTCCTGCTCCATCAATGCCGATAAGAAAAATAAAAGCTAGAGAAAGGCATAGAGAACCACCCAGTATTAGGCACTTTTTCGTGCTTTAATTGAATATACCAGTGGAATTTGCTGTCCATTATGCAGCATTTGATACCCCAAATTTGGCACAAACTGCAAACCATCAAAGCAATTATAAGGACTATAAGGATACTCAACGAACGACTCAATCCTCAAACCCGCGCCAATTAAAGCACTTATGACATCACTGATTGAATGAGACCAAGTCGCCGTGGTCGACTTAGTTCCATCACAATTTTCTGTATACGTACCTTCCTCTTCAACATCAGGCTCATTTTTAGAAAAGTAAGAGTAACCTGACAACAAATCATTAAAAGGATGGAACTCAACAAGATGAAACTCACCCCCTAACTTTAATGAACCAGAGACAGTATGTGCCCAATCGTCTAAATTCGGTAACCAAGACAAAACACCATAAGACGTAAATACGATATCAAATTGTTGCGTATTTTCACGGCCAAATTGAATCACATCACTTTCTATAAACTTGGCTTTAAGGTTCAACGACTTCTTTAATAGATTTGCCTGCTCGATGGCATCTGCTGATAGATCAACGCCGGTAACATCGGCTCCCAAACGGGCCCAAGACAAGGTATCCTGACCAAAGTGACATTGTAGATGTAAAAGAGATTTTCCTTCTACATTTCCAACTTGATTCAATTCAATAGGGTTTAATGAGCATTTTCCCTTTTTAAAAGAAGTAACATCATAGAACTTTGATTCGACGTGTACTTGCGTTCGCTTATTCCAAGCTTCTTTATTTACTTTCAAATAATCCATAGTGTATCCATCACTCATTTTACTACCTCTCTCTGAGAGTCTAACGAACTTGTTATTGCAATCAAATGACCAACCTAATTATTATGCATAGCCCCTGACACCATCCTCTTAACACAAAAAACAGGTACAACCCTATACAGCTGTATATGCAATGCATACTAAGAAAAAAATTGCAATATCCCAAATATATTACTCCCTAGGGGATATAGGCCTCACACAGCATTTAAGAGTAATTTAACGCTTATAAAAATTACACACCAAACCAGGAACTCTCTATGGAACAAGTTATCAAGGCGTTGAAGACCATTCAACCTAAGCGATCGCTTTTGCTCACTGTTGCGATGACACTGATCGCCATTTTATCCTTCTGGGCATTATCTGTCTTTCATACCCCCGGCGAAGACTGGGGAGCCAAATCCTTATTACCCACGCTACTTGTTCTTGCTATTGCCTTGATCTCACGCGCACCGTTTGAGTCTTTATTGGTCGGCGTTATTGCCGGTCTAATCATGATCAACCCAGCGACTGTTGTTGCTTCACTGACAGATACCATGTCAACGGTCATGGGTAACGCCACCATCATCTGGATCGTGTTGGTCTGTGGCTTGATGGGAGGCTTAATCGTCTTGCTAGAAAAAAGTGGCTGTCTTAATAGCTTCAGTGAATGGCTAAAAGGTCGAATTAAATCACGTCGCCAATCCTTGCTAACCACTTTTTTCATTGGTTTGGTGGTCTTTATCGACGACTATCTCAACTGTTTGGCGGTCTCCTCTTCGGTTAAAAAAGTGACCGATCACTACAAAGTATCCCGTGAAAAGCTCGCTTACATTATCGATTCCACTGCAGCTCCCATGTGTATCTTGGTTCCCGTTTCAACTTGGGCGGTATTCTTCTCTGGACTGTTAGAAGAAAACGACCTAGCGCCCATAGGCAAAGGCCTAAGCGTTTACATTTCAGCGATTCCATACATGGTCTATGGTTGGGTCGCACTGTTTGTTGTTTTCCTAGTAGCCAGCGGCATACTGGGTAACTTTGGCGCTATGAAGAAAGCCGAACAACGGGCTCTCAACGGCCAACCATTACCGGATGACTACTCTGGCGACAACATGGAAGCTGCGGCTCCTGAATACCGCAAAACCAGTAATTTCATCGGCATGCTTAACTTCATTGTGCCTATGCTGATCCTAATCGCGGCCACTATTTACTACGACATCGATCTGCTAAAAGGTGTCATCGTCACCCTAGCCATCACAGTCGCTATGTACTATCTCCAAGGACTGCTTTCTTTAGAAGACCAAATGAAAGGCATCTTTGAAGGCTTTAAAGTCATGCTGTACCCACTCTCAACGGTTATCGCTGGTTTTATGCTAAAAAGCATCAACGATGAATTAGGGATGACGAGCTATATAGTCGGTGTTGCTGCACCACTGATGACAGCAGAAATGATGCCAGCACTGGTATTTTTGGTCATGGCTGCAGTTGTTTTTGGAACAGCTTCTAGCTGGGGCGCGTTTATTATCGCCATTCCAATTGTTGTCCCCATTGCTTTAAATGTAGATGCCAACATGGCATTAATCATAGGTGCGCTCTTATCAGCATCATCATTCGGTAGCCATGCGTGTTTCTTCAGTGACTCTACGGTACTTGCGGCTCAAGGCGCAGGTTGCTCCCCCATGTCTCACGCCATCACGCAACTCCCCTACACCGCCCTTGGCGCGGTAATGAGTTTTATTATTTTCGTCATCTTGGGTTACAACATCTAATAAAAAAGAAGGCCAGATCAGTCACTCTGGCCTTCTTCTACTAGCAATCGCCACCAATCCAAACACAACACTGCTTTCAGATCGGTGACCTTTGTTTATTCCGATGCATATGGTCCCAAATGTTCCGTAATTATCTTCCATTGATGACCTTCGAAAATGAGGACAGAGGTTCCTCGACCTCCACCAGAACACCATTCCCCATCGATCATCCCCCTCCAACTAAAATCGTATAAACAAACCGCGTTAGTATTAGACGTATAAACCCAATGAGTATTTGAAATTTCATATTGCTCCTCTTGAATTGAAGCAAAGTTCGTGACGAAAACGGATTTCACCTCTTCTAAACCTTTAAAGGTTCCATTCAAAAAAGTCACACACACATCGTTATGCATTAAGGGCTCTACGGCATCCCAGCTTTGAGTCGCTAAAGCCTGTTCATATTGCTTAAGCGTTTCTTGAGGAGTCATTGTGATCATAAGTCCATCCTTAAATAGCTTCAAATATTGCACTATTGTAATAATCTATATCTAACAATTTCTTAATTTAAAAAAACATCTAGCTTATTTACTGCCCAGCATACAAATTAGCAGCAACAGCCCAAACAAAGAAAATAACTCAACTTAGTAAAATGTCCGATGAGTTTAAAGGTACATAGGTAGTGGAATGAAGTTCACCACTTCCATTCGATTAATGAACGAAAGCGGTGTGAAGGTATTCTCTTTTTAAAAGAAAGTGCCATTGTGACTCAAGTAAGTCTTAGGCGAACACGAATAGGATCAAAAAAGTACCATCCTTATTCCATCATCTTATCCTTTATGCACTGGTTCCGATGACACCACGAGCGATCTGATCTCGCTCAATGGACTCAAATAAAGCCTTAAAATTGCCTTCTCCAAAGCCGTCATCACCTTTACGCTGGATAAACTCAAAGAATACCGGCCCTAGCTGATTGGTCGAAAAGATTTGCAACAATAACCGAGGCGAACCGTCGGTCGTTCCATCAAGTAAAATGCCACGAGTTTTCAGTTCATCAACTTGCTCCCCATGGCCGGGAAGTCGTTCCTCCAACATATCGTAATAAGTACTTGGTGGCGCTGTCATCAGCTCAATACCACTGGCACGTAAAGAATCGACACTAGCCAATAAATTGTCTGTACGCAACGCAATATGCTGAATGCCTTCGCCATTGAAAGACATTAGAAATTCTTCAATTTGACCTTCGCCTCCAGACGCCTCCTCGTTCAGCGGAATACGAATTTTTCCATCAGGAGCTGTCATGGCACGTGACGTTAATCCGGTATATTCGCCTTTAATATCAAAGTAACGAATCTCACGGAAATTAAATAAGGTCTCGTAAAAATGCCCCCAATAGGCCATCCGACCTCGATAAACATTGTGCGTTAGGTGATCAATTTCATAAAAACCATGTCCAATCGGTTTTTTATCGACGTTCGGTAAATACTCGAAATCAATATCATAGATGGATAAGCCGTCTTCATAACGGTCGATCAGATAAATGGGAGCACCACCAATGCCCTTGATTGCTGGCAGTCTAAGTTCCATTGGACCTGTGGGAATATCCATTGGCTTAGCACCTTTAGATAAAACATATTCATAAGCTTGGTGAGCATTTTTAACACGGAACCCCATACCAGCGGCAGCATTGCCATGCTCCTGACCAAAATAATAAGCTTCGCTGCCTTTTTCTTTATTCAAGATAAAGTTAATACCACCTTGGCGATAAAGCTCAACATCTTTGGAGCGGTGTTTCGCTACTAATTCAAAACCCATAAGTGTAAAAACTTGAGCTATTTCCTCTGGGTTAGGACCTGCGAACTCAACAAATTCAAAACCGTCTAAGCCAGCTGGATTTTCAAATAAATCTGCCATTTCTGTATTCCTATTTATAGTTATATTCGGACAATAATGTAATGAGGCAAGAATTTTTAAGACGCTGAAGGTGGTGGAATAGCCATTCCACGAACACTGCGCGACCAGTGGAGTGCAATAGATAATTGTAGACGACCTGAACAAAGGTTACCCATGACTGCTATCCATCAATATTCTGTATACAAAGGTAAGCTCAGAGTCACTTATTTGTTTCACACACCCACCAAATAGACTCAGCTGAGGACGAATCTCTCCAAGAACAAGAGCCCCAGTGAATGTCTCAGTCGTATGACAGTTTTTAAAGTCGTTAAGAGATGACATGACTAAAACCAAAATAAATAAGTGGAAAACATATAATCATTTCAGTTGAAACGAGTCAATTCATTTCAATTGAAATGATCTAACCGCTTCTGCGGGCAAATTTTTATAGGTAGCTTTTCAGTAAAGCTTTACACTAATCTCTAGGTGGCCCATTAATACACTCATGCCCTGCATTTTTGAGTGTGTATAAAGCGTAACAAAAGGTAAGTAAATGTTTGATTTAAATAGTTTTATTCCATATCGCCTGAACCAGGCCGCTCAGCAAACTTCCGAAGCCTTGGCACGTAAATACAGAAATCAATATGGATTAACCGTACCTGAATGGCGTGTGCTGGCTCACTTAGGAAAATATGACAAACTCTCAGTACGTGATTTGGAAAAAGCCATCGGATTAGATCGAGTCGCTGCTTCTCGTGCAGGAACAAGCTTGTGCAGTAAAGGCTGGGTGCAGAAAATAGCTAACGAACAAGACCGCCGTTTGGTCGAATTTTCTCTCACCGATAATGGCCGAGAACATTATGAAAAAGTCGTTATATTGGCAACATCAACAGAAAAGCTCCTACTACAAGGACTCAGTAAAGCCGAGCAAAAAACACTTTTAGAACTGCTATGCAAAGTAGAAGACACCGCCAGAACAATCACCTAGTTATATTCAATATCAAGACAATTCCATCTCCCCCAAAAGGATTAGCTCAACTCAATTACACATCGGAAACAAGATGAAAACCTCCATATATAATACGCTTTCCATCGAAAGGCATAGAATGCGTTTCTGGGTTCATTCTTGGGTCTTCCATAGCTGATTGCCACCCAGCATCGCGAACGTCTTTTGAAGGCCATGTAATCCAAGAAAAGGCGATAACTTCATCCTCCTTTTTTTGAACCGCTAACGGAAAAGATGTGACTTCACCATCGGGAACATCATCCCCCCAAGTATCCACCACATTGACAGCCCCATAATCTTTAAAGACAGCTGCCATTAATTTTGCATGCTCTATAAATTTTTCTTTATTAGATTCTGGAACGGCTGCAACAAAACCATCTACATATGACATTGAATCATCCTCCTTATCATTAACCTAACGGGATCTACACCTCCCCCATTGACCGACATACTTTTTACCACTGCAATTTTAGTCGCCTTTTAGCGCAATCGCCATTTGAGAAATAAATCAATCAACTACTGAGAGATCTTCTCTTACAGACTTTTAGGTAAGTCTGTTTAGTATCGATTGAAATGAACGGTGTCACCTACCTTTAAAAACCAGTAGAATGCCGCTTTTAGTACCTATGCGCTGCTAAGTGACATAACATCAATAAAAGAGATCTAGAATGCCCGAACAAACTCCAGTAATCGCAACGCACAATGGCAACTTTCACGCAGACGACGTATTTGCGGTCGCGGCACTAAAACAAATTTTTTCTTCGATAGAATTAATACGCACACGTAACTTAGACGTTATCGCCAAAGCCGACATGGTGTTAGACGTTGGCGGAATTTACGATGCCGACACCAATCGCTTTGATCACCACCAAAAAGGTGGTGCAGGTGCTCGCGAAAACGGCATTCCGTTTTCCTCTTTTGGCTTAGTTTGGCAAAAGTACGGTGTCGAGATCTGCGGTGGCAATGAAGAAATCGCAAACTCATTAGATAAAAACCTCGTTTCCGCTATCGATGCAATAGATTGCGGACATGTGGAAGGCGTGCAAACAGGCATTAGCTTGAGCCAAACCATCTCCATGTTTAACCCAACCTGGCAAGAAGAAAGCGATGTTGATGCCTGCTTCGACGAAGCCGTTGCCTTTGCATCGCGAATCTTAACTCGATTCATCGCCGCGGCAAGTGGAGGCGTAAACGCAAAAGCCATTGTTGCTGATGCGATAGAAAAAGCCGCTGACCCAAGAGTCATCGTCTTAGAACAATACACGCCATGGAAAACTACGGTTCTTAGGTTATCTAAAGAAGCCTTATTCATGGTTTACCCATCTCAGACTGGGCAATGGCGCATTCAAACCGTCCCTGTTGAGCTTGGCTCCTTTGAAGATCGCAAAAAACTCCCAGCGCCTTGGGCTGGATTGTCTGATAAAGAACTACAAGACGTTACTGGTTTAGATGACGCTATGTTCTGTCATAACGGCTTGTTTATCGCAGGCTGTGCGTCATTTGAAAACACCATGAAAATGGCAGAAATGGCGTTGGAATATTAGATATTTGGCATAAAAAAACCGATGTGACTTCACACATCGGTTTTTTCTATTTTTGCCGTACGTATTATGTCCGCTAGTCGCGAACTAAGCTTCCGCTTGAATAATCAGTCTTAAGGCTTGTGTATAGTATTTTCCACCAGAACCGGTTCGCTTTAAATATTCATTAAGTTTACTTTTAGCCTGCTCAGGATCGTCCAGTTTTAATAAGGCTTCTCCCCAGAAATAATAAAACGCATCTTCCATTGGAGTATTAAGCTTATCAAGTAAATTGGCGTATATAACCGCATCTAAATACTCTTCTTGTTTTAAGGCATCGGTATAAGCGATAAGGTATTTGTCGTGTTTTAGCGACTCTGGAAGCTCTTCGTCACGGGCTTCGATTTCTTTTATGCGATTTTCAATCCCAGCCACTTTTTGCTTCTTCAAGTAGGCTTCTCTGTACTGGCGAATCATATCTGAAGAAATGCTTTTGTTATCTTTGGCGTAGTCGTAAGTATCTTTCCCATTATTGTTTTTAATTTCTGGATCCATTCCCAAACCAAGTAGATATTGCACAATATCAGCCTTGCCTGAATAAGCAGCGAGCATTAAAGCGTTCCAAGCATAGCTATTGGTAAAATAAATATCAGCATCAGCGTCGACTAAAATACGAACGGTTTCAAGGTTACCGCTGTATCGTACAGCAGCTAAAAGAGGCGTCCATTGTTCATCAGAAGCTTGGTTTACATCAGCGCCAGCCGCAATCAGTTTTTTTGCCAAAGAGTTATAACCGCCTTCTGCGGCGTAATAAATTGGAGAGCGCCCATTGTCATAGCTCTCATTATAATTACGGACATTTGGGTCATAGCCGTTACTCAGTAGGTTTTCAACTTCTGCCATATCGTTATTCCTAGTGGCAGAAATTAAAGCGGGTTGTGAAGAGCACCCTGTAAGGATCAGGATAAGCAGTAACGCACAGGATTTTGTGAGTTTAGAAAGGGATATATTCATAAAATCTCTACTTATACTACAGTTTAGCTTTAGAAACAGTTAAGACCATAATACAATTTTTTGCTATATACCATAGTATTTAACCAGCATGTTGAGTATGTGAAGAGAATCTAATGAAGATAAAAAAACGCTTAATCGATTTTGTATCAGCAACGTTTGTTAGCGTCGTATTTTTGTTAAGTGTGAAGGCAAATGCCCTATCATTTGAATCACTAATGAACGAAGATCAAGAAAGTACCTCTAGTGGCTCTCAAGCTTCGCCCACCACTGCTTTTGAAGAAGCCATTAAAACAAAAACAAAAACAGAAACAGCACCAGAGTTAAGCATTTCCATAGGGACTATGATGGATAAAGCTCCAACGAAGCAAGGGGAACTTTCTCTGGAAAATATTTATCAAGGAAGGACACAACATCAACTGATGACCGCAAAGCAAGAACTAGTTTCTCTGAACAGTCAACTAAGAAACGATTGCTCCTGCTCATTAAGTTCATCTAATGCTTGCTACGATTTTAGCGCTCGCTCATTACGTCTGACTCAGAAAAATGTCATAAATGCCGCCAATGAAGCGAATCAAATTCTTACCAATCAATCAAAAACTATTTGCCAGAGCTGGAATAACGCGAAAAATTTTACCTCAGATGATCCCCAAGCTATGCAACAACAAGTAGTGGTGATTAGACGCTATAAGAGCCTTCTTAATGAGGTAGAAAAAGCCAGCCAAGAGACTGCACAAAAGCTGACAAAACAGAACCGCCAAATAGAAGCGGCTATTGCCCAGCAAGAAGAAGACTCAGGGTTTGATTGGGGTAAAGCGATGGCGATGGGCGTTGGTGCACTGGCTGGTGGTTTAGGCGAGTTAGATATTGATTCGCAAACAGAAATTATCAGTAGCATTATTCAAGATGGCTACTCTAATGACTCCTCCATGAATAATTTACAAGCAACAGTAAATAGACTGAGCTCCCAAATGAAACAAGCGTCGGGAAATCAGAACAGCCCATCTAATGGTCAAACGCAAAGCTTTTCCATCGACTTTGTTTATCGCGACTCTTGCCCTTCGCCAAGCAGTACGAAAATTAACGCGCCGATTAAAACCAATAGCCAAGCTTGTGCTAATGCCATGAAACGTTACGCCAAAGCGGCCAGTTGTAACTTGATAGACGATCTAGAAGCGGCACAAAGTGCCTATTACAGTGCCTGTGCTTCGGAGATATACTAGTGAGATATTTACTTGGTTTAACACTTCTATTGATTTCAATAAGTATCCATGCTGATTCCTGTCGTGATCAATTTGTTCAATGCGTGCAAACGACTGGTAATCCTGCCACTTGCCGATCTAGCTACCAAAACTGCACAACGCCTTCAGTAATACAATCCCCACACAATACGATCAATGAAAAACTGTATTATCAACCCAGTATTCGGCAAGAAAATGGTCAAAGTATGCTTCAGCTCAGTGTCACTAACAATTCCGAATCTGCAGTGCAATTAGACAGTGTTTCTTACCAAGTTAGATGTGCGGATGAATCGGTAGAAATAATCCGCTTTCATCTAGGAGGTATCATTCTACCCAGCAAGGAGCCTAGAGTAATTGGGCAACCTCAAGTCGCTTGTTTTGCTAGAGGTGGCGTAGTTGCTATGTTGAACTCAGACGAAGCACCAGATCAAGGCGTTGCCAGTATGCAGCATGAATTAATTTATACACTCGATTGTCATGGTGGAAAAAAACAAACTCTAACCCTGAAACGATTAAAAAAAGGCGTTTATCAATGGAAGAATAGCCAAAAATCCAAGGGAATTATCAACAAAGAAACTATACTAAATGAAGATTTTATCAAACTGGCTTGTGAGCCCTTTGCAAAGCCAAATCAAGATTTGATGAGTAAAATCATAAACCAGTTGAAACAGCTAACAGATGAGCATGATTCTCAGCCAAAACGACCAACTCCGCCGAAAGAAAATGGAATAGGAGTTAGAGGGTGAATAAAATCACTCCTGTTCCATTGGAGTGACATACATTTTGCCATCTTCAGAGGAACAAGGTTTCCACGCAGATGCTCTCCTTGCGAACAAGTACACAAAACGCGGCCCGATGAAGTAAGAAAACAACCCGCATAAATTTCCACTCGGTAAAACACCCTAAACACCGATATAGCAGGCCACTGTTAAGCCTTAGTTATCTATCCGTCCAATAGGCTTCGCAATTTCGCTATCGTGTGCTGACTATATACTTTGATACCATGACGTTCTAACAACGCAACCGTTACTCCTACGCCATCGATTTTATTCCCCTTAAATGTACCATCGTATATTTTTGAACTGCCACATGAAGGACTTCCTTCAGCAAGCACTGCATACTCTATTTTTTGCTTTTGACAGAGTTCCAAAGCATTCTTGGCCCCACTAATAAATTGAGTCGTAACATCAACGCCATCGTTTCCAACAACGTATGCAGAGCCATCGAGTACATCCATGCCTCTTCCTTTGATTATTTCAGCTGGCGCTCTTGGTGTAGGCAGACCAGCAGACACCTCAGGGCAAAAAACCACCAGTTCAGCCTTCGATCTGAGCCAAGACAAATCGGACTCTGGAACTGATAAACAGCTCGCATTGTATCTCACCTTATTGCCAACCAAACACGAACTAACAAGTACTTTTATCACTAAAACTCCTTTTAAATAGCTAACGTGCGATAAACAATTAAACCAAATTTAATCAAAGCGAAATGATAGGCGTTTGGAGTCACTCTTAAAGATTTTATTAACCAAGCTTATTATAAAATGGACGCGCAGTAATCAAAGTGGGGAAAAGCACATTCCATGTGCTTTCTAGGAAAGGAGTTAACTGTTCGTAACGTCTTTAATTTCTATCTGGTTATCGTCTTTCTTGGCCGTATCGACGATTAATCCATCAATTTTTCTAATGTTTGCAAGCTGAGCTTGAAGCTTCAATGACAGCTCGTTCACTTCATTGGCGGAGATGGACGTCTCTTCCGCTGATGCAGCTGTAGAGTGAATAACACCATCAATTTCAGACATGCCCTGATTAATCTGACTCAATCCCACGGCTTGGCTTTGCGATGCATTATCTATTTCTCCAATGGTTTCTGAGATCGATGACACGTGCTTAGCAATCTCGCTCAATGCACCCACACATTTTTGTGATATTGCATTTCCTTTTTCAACATTTTCTACCGATGACTGAATATATTGTGCCGATTCACTAGCCGCTGTAGTACTACGCTCAGCAAGTTTTCTTACTTCATCCGCTACCACAGCAAAACCGCGCCCCATTTCTCCTGCACGAGCGGCTTCAATAGAAGCGTTAAGCGCGAGCAAATTCGTCTGGGAAGCAATATCATCAATAACATTGATAATCTCGCTAATGGCTTCGCTTGAGCGATTAATCTCTTGCATAGCTTGCTCAAGATCCCGTATTTCATCAGTTGCCATATTTGCCGCTCGCTCAGCTTCGGAAGAGACAGAGCTTGCTCTTGCAGCACGTTCAGCATTTTCATTGGCCTGAATAAGAATATCATTGAGCGAGTTGCCAATTTGAGTAATCGAAGCCGCTTGTTGATTTGACCCAACTGTCAAAGCATTACTGGCTACATTAAGCTCGTTTGCACCTGTTGTTAGGCTGGCACTGATGTCATCCACATCATTGTAAACGGCTTTTAGTGCCATTTTTTCAGATACTTCCTGTACATATTCCACATGACCAATCTCTTTACCATCTAATCCATGAATATAAAAAGTATCGACTCGGAAATCTTTATCCCACTGGTTAAAGAAAGTCGTTGGTTTGTCTTTTCTTAAACAGTTCACACCACAATCTTCGGTATTACAGATATTTGCCCCCCAATTTGAGCAGTGCATTCCGAGCACATCTGCACGCTTTACTCCTAACGGATCGGTTGCAGCGCTATTAACGAAGGTCCACTTCATATCCAAGTCGGTAACAGACAATGGATTTGGAATAGTATCGAGAATCTGTTCATAAAAATTGAATTGCTCTCTTGCTAAACGCTCCATCTTTACCAGACAACCTAACAAAACCACCAATGCGACAACTAAAATCAACAGATACAAGTTTTCTTTAGCAAACAGGGAAGCAACGACTATCGACGCAATAATGATACCTAGTGCCAAACGGTAATACTTTTTCATGGTCTTTCCTCTATGGCCTATTCTAATGGTTATAGACTTAGTATTAATCTACATTTTCAGTGCCAACTAATAAGCTGCATTTTCGATGCTAATTAGTAAGGGTTAGTAACAATAAACGATGGTTAGGTGAGTCGAGTAACCTTTCTATACATTCAATGGAAATAAAACGCACTCCAAAGAAAAACAATGCATCGACGATTTGAAAAAGAATTCAAGTCTCTATGCCATCAACATGTGACAATATAAAGAAACTCTTTCAGTATTGATTAATTGAATTTAGCAACAGCCAAATGATAGCCGCTCTTTCATCCGCTTATATAGCTTTCCGACGAAATAACTTTAATAAGAACGACCCATCGAAATGGATAGCCTAACTTCCGTGATAAAAAACAACTCATTAAGATTAATCACGTCATACAACTAAACACAATATATTAAGCGTACGACACCTCTAATGATAAACACAACGGGGGCCGCCTCTCCTCGCTCAGAGTGAATTGGCGTTTATTTAAAATGCTGACAAAATTATAAATCCCGCTTATATCGAGCGATCATATCTTCTTGCGCTTCGGGATCATCTTCTATCGATAGCTGATCGTTAATCATCGCTCCCATCGTAGGAAAATCCGCCCTATCTATTTGCGCCTTTAAAGACCAAAGTTCAGAGCGCATTAACGCTTTAGCGCAATGTAAAAACACTTCTTTGATGGTGATCTCAATACAGGTTTTGGGTGGGTTTCTGTCGTCAGAAAACAAGCTTAAATATTCAGGTGAGGTTGAAATACGAGCAAGCCCGTTAATTCGAAGCGTTTCATCAACACCAGGAATCAAAAACAAACACCCGATTTGCCCCGTTTCAATGATATTAACAAGGCTATCAAGCCGATTATTCCCTTTCCCATCGGGCAAAATAATGCAGTTGTCATTGATTATTTTTACGAATCCCGGATTTCCTCCACGAGGAGAACAATCAACAGAACCGGATTTTGCGTAGGTAGAAATCGCCACAAACGGAGAATGCGCAAGAAAGTTACTGGAGTGACGCTCTAAGGAAGGCAACTGCTTATCTTTAGCGCGCCCTTTTGGATAACCATAGATTTCTCTGAGCTGATCTTCGAACTCAAGATACATAAAATCTCCTTATATTTACCGCCGAACTTGGTAATCAACACAAACACCTCGCGCGGCTATGTTATGACATTAACTAGGTCGCTTAAAAACTGCGAAACTATCACGAATATCGAGGCCTAAGTTTTCAGCTTTTAAACATCAAAGCTTAATTAGCTTGCCATCTTACGGAAGATCCATTCTAGTGGCCCAGTTTTAAAACGCTTCCGCCATACAAGACTAAAAACAATCCCGCCAACACAAAATATCAGCGCACTACATAGAGAGAAATCTATGGTCTGGTGTTCTAAGCGGCCAATCGCTTCAAGAAGCCCCATACCGATAATGACGTGAGCCACATACAAGGTCAAAGACAATTGCCCCGTTTGGCACAGCCATTTATTGATACGGTTTTCAGAAAATATCTCTGAAAAATATAAACAAGCCACCAGCACAACAACGGCAGAGCTGCCAGCAGAGAGAATGTATTGTGGTAACGGAGGGATAATCGAAGTGGAAAACAGAAATGTCACTTCATCCGGTGTCATTTCAAGAACACTACCGTCACCCACAAGGTTTCTTAACCAATAAAAGCCACATTCGGTTACAAGCAAAATGATGAGCGACCAAACAAGCAGTCTGTTTCTTACCAGCCTGTCTAATAAATTCTGTCGCCCCAACCACATGCCAAACACCAGAAAGGCCGCCCAAGGAAAAACTGGATGGAAACCATTAAATACGATATGCCGAATCATTCCATCGAATGACCAAAAGTTTGCATAGGCTAATGTCGACCAATTCCAATTCTGCTCATAATTAAAAAACAACATGAAAACAGGGAATATCAACATAATGACCGCTGATACCAATAACAAGGTGCGGTCTTTCAGTCCAAATATGGCAGCGGCTATTAGAAAGTAAAAACCATAAAAATGCAGGATGTCGGCTTCCCATATTGGCGTAAATAAAAGGCCGATGGTAATAAGTAAGAGTCCACGTTTTATCAGCAAGACGCGCTTTTTAAATACCTGTATTCTGTCCCTAGATCCTCTTGCTTCTTTCGTAAGAAATGTCACACCCACACCTGCCAGCACAACAAATAAGGCCGACGCCCTTCCTTCAAAAAGCCCTGCAAACTTCATCAACCACACATTGCCCATTTCAGCGTTCATTGCAATTTTGAAGTTCACAATGACCATGCCAAATATCGCCAACGCTCTTGCAAGGTCGAATCCATTCACTCTTTGCTTCATAAAAAGTCTCTAGGAAAACTGACGTCGTCAAAAACGACCAACACAGTGCGGCCACTTTGGAGCAGAGTTAACGACGTTAATTGACGTACAAGTGATCATAACAATGATCACTTACTGCTTGTTTCTATCCCTTGTTCACACTGCCTTTATTAGATCTCGCATTTCTCTTTTGTTTCTTACGGTTATTTTTCTCAGTCACAATCTTGATGGCTTCATCCTTGGTTAAATGGGGATGCTTAGCGATCAACTCTTCCACTTTTGTATCAAATGCGGTCATTTATAAATCTCTTGTATTGAAGTATGAATTAGGCCGCTATTCTAGCTCAGGAAGGATTTAGAAGATAACAAATCTTAGCGACGACTGATTCTACCTTCTTTAAATCAAAAACCTTTTCCCTACCTTAGAAACTTTAAGGGCCACTATCAGTAGTAACAGGCAAAAACCGGTTGATTTTTAGACACCTGAAGGATAACTTAGCATAAATTGATAAATTATTATCAATTCAATTAAACAGAGTTACTTAACTACCTGTTAACATAATCAATAGTACATAAAAATAATAAAGCATTGATTTTATTGAATTTTAAATATTAATTGGATTCATTTTAAATTATTGCACCATAAAAGTTACACTGCACCATCGTAATGCACTAATACAATATCCGCCTATATCTCATATTTTTAATAATTTTTTATTAATGGAATAAAAACTCATTATGAACAGTAAGTTAGACCTATTTAAGAGCTTAGCCGCATTTTTGGCACAGCAAATGCAAGATTGTGAATTCGTTATACATGATTTAAGTAATCTGGAGCACTCCATTGTTTTCATCGGTAATGGTCATATTAGTGGCCGAAAGGCTGGTGATTCTGCGACTGATTTAGTGCTTCGTGTATTAAGAGATAAGGAATATTTAAAAGCGGATTTCACTGGTATTTATAAAAGTGTATCCAATAGCGGTGTGATTTTTAATTCTTCCACATTTTTTATCAAAGAAGGCGATGCCTTATTAGGTATGTTATGTGTGAATCAAGACTTAACAACATACCAAAATGTGTTTGACTCTGTTGCAGGCATTCTAGGGAAAACAAAAGCGCAGCAACCTGAGTCCGTGTCCACTGTGAACGAAAGACTTGTTCCATTTGTAGACAGTTTACCGATGAGTGTCATCCATGAAGTGACACATAAGAAAGTGTCCAATGTCGGTCATTTATCGAAAGAAGAGCGTATTGACATTGTGCGCGAGCTAGACAAAAAAGGGATTTTTTTATTGAAAGGCGCCATTACTGAGGTTGCTAAAACATTGAAAGTTTCTGATGCCACCATGTACAGATACCTTCAAAACTTAAAATAAAAAATTTTACCTAATGGTGATAATTTTTTATTAGAAAGATAATTTTTATTCACCCGGAGAGATATATGGACTTTATTAATACCCCAAATGCCCCTATGCCGATCGGCGCATACGCTCAAGCCACTGCTAGCAATGGTTTGATGTTCATTTCTGGACAATTACCTCTAACCAAAGAAGGGTTAATGGTCGAAGGCGTAAAAGAACAAACCAAACAAAGCCTAACAAACATTGAAGCCATTCTTGCTGCTAAAAATCTCACTAAAAATAACGTTTTAAAAGTGCAGATTTTTACTACTGACCTGAACTCATTCACGGACATCAACAACGAATATCAAACGTTCTTTGGTGATCACACCCCTGCTAGAGCTGTAGTAGAAGTACGAGCTCTGCCTAAAGGTGCAATAGTCGAAATTGATGCCATAGCGACTGAGGGTTAAATACTATGCAAAAACATCTACGTAATGCTTTCTCCTCTGTTTCTGGCGGCTTATTTGATACGGTTATCAAGGCTGATGTTGGTGAAGGAGCAGGTAAAATCATCGAATCCGGTGGCACAATTTTGGCGTGGGCAGATCCTGATTTTCCCGACCCTTCTATGCCTGAGAGTGTTCAAAAAGCGTTAATGGACAGTGTGCAAAATGGGGTTTCCTCTCATTATGTTATGCCAATCGGACCAAGAGAACTTCGTCTTGCCATTGCCAAAAAGATTCAACGCCAAACAGGCCTTGAGCTGGACCCAAGTCGTAACATCATCGTCACCCCAGGTTCGGATTCTGGACTCTTCTACGCTATGTACCCGTTTCTTGAGAAAGGCTGTGACGTACTCATTCCAACCCCCACATACCCTAACAATCTTGTTAATGTTGGCTTAATGAGCGCAAATGCCATTCAAGTTCCCACCTCGAAAGAAGATAATTACCAAATTCGAAAAGCGGACCTAGAAAAGTATGTCACTCCCAATACGAAAATGTTGGTTATTTGCCATCCTAACAACCCCACTTCAGTAGTCTATCGCCCCGATTCCATTCGAGATATAGCCGAATTTGTTATTGAGCACGACCTTATTCTAGTTTGCGACCAAGCTTTCGAAGACATCATATTTGATGACATAGAGTTTATCGCACCCGCCTCGATAGAAGGCATGTTAGAAAGGACTATTACAGTTTGTTCTCTCTCTAAAGGCTATGGATTAAGTGGTTTACGAATCGGCTATCTATATACCAGCGATGTCATGATCGACAAATATTACGGAGCTGCAGTTAATATTTTGGGAGCGCCCTCTCACCTATCATGTGCAGGCGCTATTGCCGCATTAAACGACGAAAGCATCATCAACGAGCGCAAAGAACGCCTCGATCAAAGACGTTCAACCGTGACCGAAATGTTCAACACTATTACTGGTGTCAGCTGCAATAAACCAGAAAGCGGAATTTTACATTGGGTTGATATTAGTGGAATCGGTGATGGCAACGAGGTAACTCAGTTCATCCTGAAAGATCAAAACGTTTTAGTGAATCCTGGTGGTCAATATGGCAAAGGTTATGAAAGTAACTTACGCATGATTTATGGCTGTTTTCGTGATAACAACACTTTGTTCAACGCTTGTGAGAGGATTAAAAATGGCATCATCAACTTTAAATAATACAGAAAAAGGGTTGATCCCAGAGATCCCAATTTTCAATAACAAGATTTTAGCATTAATTCCTTTAGTACTTTTTTTCTTATCTTGTATGACCTTGTTCATGCACTACATGACATACGACATGCATGTGTTGGCAGGTGCGGCTTTTATTAGTTTAATGTTAACTAGCTTACTAGCCTCTAATCGCCATGCCTATTGGAATGCGGTGATCCAAGGCATTTCGAGCAAAGAAAGCGTCACTATTTTTTTACTACTTTTATTGATCGGTATGTTTTCGCAGATGATCAAAATTAGTGGTTTAACCGATGGTCTGATTTGGTTTGCACAATCTTTCCGTTTCTCAGAAGGAGGATTTGTCACTTTTACCTTTATTTCAGTGTGTATTGTTGCAACCGCCACAGGCTCCTCTATTGGAACCATGTTTGCTGCTTTTCCAGTGTTTTTTCAAACGGGTGTAGATATTGGTGTTGATAGTGCTTTTCTTGCTGGAGCCATTGCCTCGGGTGCTATTTTTGGCGACAACTTGGCCCCCATTTCTGATACAACCATTGCATCGTCCTCCACTCAAATCATGAAAAAAACAGGTCAATCTGCTGATATTGGTGGCGTTGTTCGATCACGCTTCAAATACTCTGCTATTGCCGCAATCATCACCTCACTTCTATACTTTTTTCTTTCCAATAGTCATCCTTTAAGTTATGACGCCACACTTCGTGAAGTTTCACCTTATAACTTATTAATGCTGTTACCTGTGGTTGTGTTACTTGTCGTTTCAAAAATGACTCAAAACATCTTCATTGCCACCAGCATCGCATTAACATTTGGCGTTATTCTTGGACTTGTAACTGGTATTTTTGACCTATCTCAAGTATTTAATTCAGATGGTACTCTGGGTAACCATGCAGCAGGTTTCTTAGCCGATGGCATTAATGGCATGATGGGAACCGCCGTTCTGGTCGTTTCTATCTTTGGTATCATGGGAGTGATAAAAGCCGCCAAAATCGTAGAAACCATCACAAATAGCTTGATGAACTCTGCCATTTGTCAAACCGCCCGTGGTTTTGAGATAGTTAGTGCGCTTGTGCTAAATATTGTCACTATGCTATTTGGCGGTGTTACCAGTGCAACCATACTGTCCGTTGGACCTATCATAAATGAAGCGGGTCAACGCTTAAATATTCATCCTTATCGTCGAGCAAATATCTTAGATGGTTTCACCAACACGTTAGCGGTAGTAGTACCATTCTTCAGTGTATTTGTCTTCATTCCAGCAGCCCTGAGCGGCTTAGAACCCAATGCGATTGCAAGCGTTTTTTTCTACCCCGTCATATTGTTCTTTGTACTCATGGCCTCAGTGCTTACTGGCTATGGCCGTCGTATGGAAAACGAATAACATTAATGAAACCTAAAACTGAACACTGATTAAAGTCTTGTTCACTTACAATTTTATGTTTAATGAAACTTTCTACAAAAATCCAACTAACATGTTTGTTAATTGGATTTTTTCTACATTAACATTGTCTTTCTGTCCCATGACGCGAAACTGAATATCTCGAGTCAGCCTAAACAAAAGTAACCGGAAATTTTTTACAATTAAACTAGAGGCACCGCCCCCAAAAGTGACCCTAGTTGTTGTTCGCTACACTATCTTTCTGCAGACTATTTCTTTGCTTTAATTTTAGTCTAACCCTGATTATCCCAGTTTAATCTAAGTAGAAAGCAACTCGGATATTGTTGGAGCCTGAGTAATCTCCCATCCTTCTGGGAAATTTAATTCCTCCATAGATTGAATGGCAATCATAGCATTCATGTAATCAGACTCACTGCTAAGAACAGCTAGTTGATCCAATAACTGATACTCAACATCATCCACTATGGTTTGATGAGGATTTTTTAGGATTCCCCAGCCTGTATCCCAAGCCATTAGCTCTACTTTACATAAAGCAAAAAGATCTCTAACTATATTTCCTTTGATAAAAGGAAGCCCACTTAACTCAAATATACCAAAACTTTCCGGTACAGCTTCACTATTACGACAAAGCTGCCAAGCTTTTCCAGCATAAATAAATTCGGAGCTTGGTACATCGCATTCATCAAATTCATACTGAAGAATTTCACGATGGATGCCATCAAGTTGTGCATCAACCAACACCCAGCGAGCTTGCAATTCACTCCAATACTCACATATCCAGTGGTCCTCGTACTTACCCGGATTCAAATACTTTGAAAAACCACACCTAATTCGAGCAGCGATACCTTTTTCTCTTAAAGTAGCACAAAGTAACAATGAGAAATCTCGGCAGACACTTACCACTTTATTTACTGGACTACTATGTTCAGTAGTTGACTGTTTTCGTTTAGATTTCGACTTCACTAGCAAATCCTGTGCGTTGCGGATTTGCATTTCTGAATATCGAATATGATCTTCAACTTCACAGCCGTAGTGAGAGATCCAATAAGAGTGAATCAGGTTGTCTTGCACGAATTTGCATAACTCGCGAATATCATTTGGGAGCAGCCCAATTTCTTTACTAAACTCGCCCACATTTGAAATAGCACTATGTGATTTGTATTGGTCTATATCCATATATGAGTATTTTCCACAATTTTAGTCAGTCACACCGCAATCACGCGCTTGTCGCGTGCATTGCCTTGTTAAGTTTGATCTCCATAGGCTGATAAACTAAGCCTGCCGATTCACCCACTTCCCCGTTGCACTCAAAACCATATTTTTCATAGGCGGGAACTGAAGTTAGAGATGCGCTGACGGTAACAGTTTCCACCTTTGCATGATTTAGGGCTGATGAAAGCAACTTTCTCCCAATACCACTTTTTTGACTCTCAGGGCGGATGAAGAGCATTGCAACATGACGACCTTCCTTTAATTCTATTACCCCTTCTATTTTCCCCTCGTTTTCAGCAACCAACATCAAGTTATCCTGCTTCATTCTGTCTAGGAAAGCATTGCACCTAGAAATACTCGAAAAGGTTGAAATGCCCTCATCAGATAATGTATCTGCAACAGACTGCAAAAAAGAGTCCATGCAAACGGCACTGACAGCTTCAAGGTCCTTCTCTTCCATCTTCCTTATAATCATCAATGTCTCCCAATAACTTAAAATCTATGGACCTCAATTTTGCAAGCAAAATCAAGATCTAACAAGAACCGTTTTGCTGCCATCTATTCGGATTGTTATAAATCCTTTTTTAGCATTTATCCCTGATGCTATTTCCTGCAAACGATACTGACTTGGCTCTAATCATTTTGGCGTTTTCAAAGAAACCAAAAAATCGAAAAAATCGAAGATACCCTTACGAATCCCGGATTTCCTCCACGAGGAGAGCAATCAACAGAGCCGGATTTTGCGTAGGTCGAAATTGTCACAAACGGAGAATGCGCGAGAAAGTTACTGGAGTGACGCTCTAAGGAAGTTAATTGCTTGTCTTTGGCGTGCCCTTTTGGATAACCATAGAGTTCTCTAAGCTGCTCTTCGGATTCAAGATACATAAAACCTCCTTATATTTAGCGCTTAACTTCCGGAAAGAAATCAGAGTATAACTAAAAAATGGTTTTGTTCTTACTCAGTATTTTTGCTTCTTTATTTAGCTATAGCGCATTTTTTGAGTTTACTATGATCCGAATTATCCTGTGTTTTTTGATCTACTTGCATTTATATCGATTAGTACACCTTGGATTAAATACCCACATGCACCAACACAAGAAATAGGGGTAATATAGAACATTAAATAATTCAATTGCGCATCACCCGAAAAATATTCAATTAATTGTATGAAAACAATTGGCACAATGACTAAAAAAATAGAAAAACGTATATGTTTTTTAACAATACTCTTTATTTCATCATCCGTTATTAAATTCACCGACATACCTCCTTTGTAAAAATTAATTAGAAAACTTACGCGCCCAATATAAAAAATACACAACACTTGAAAAACCACCGGAGAGAGTAAAAGGAGTAAAAGGGGTCAGATAAAAAATCCTAAATATCTTAATTTTTCATCTGACCCCAATTCATTCCAATTTTTGTAACGCCGCCAACACGCGCAGCTTTGGAGATATTAAATATGTTGGCTATCAGTACGATACCAACGCTTGGCTTTGCGGCGTGTCGGAGCGGAGCGTAGCGTAGACGTGTCCGACAACAGCCACTTGTTAGATTATTTCTCTCGCAATTTGTCGTATAGTTTAAGCGAAATTGAATTAATTCGCCTATTGTAGCCATTGTTTAAAGCTTGGACCAATTTAAGAATGTCCGTATTTAAGCTTTCACTATCAACAAGAAACGATAGATGATCCTGTATCAAGGTTTTGAATCTTTCTCTTGGTTTTTCATTAAACAATTTTGAAAGTATTATTTCATCAGTACTCAACACCTTATCAAAATAATACCTCCACCGATCCTCTGGAATCTTTAGCAATTCAGCTTTAGCTGTTGGAAATGCTGCATTGGATACACCATACGAATTTCCGAGATAAACACATAGGTATGCTTGAACGCAATCGATAAAAGCCGGAGCTGGTATTGAACTCCCAAGCTTCGATAAATTGGCAACCAATGGGGCTTCAGTATAAAAGTTATTCATTGCAAAATGGGCATCAATTAGAGATTTGGCTGCCTTTTTAAAGGTAGATGAGCGTAGATTCTCTGGAACATAATCGAAACCTTTCACCTTCAGCAACGCATTCTTAAGGCCTTTTGTCGCTGAAATGTCACCTGCAGCAGTTGCATCTCTGTACGCGTTACCAATTTGCCATTTGTCTTTTTCTGGAATATGACTCCAAATGGGCTGTATCAATACCCCCAAATTGCCAACGGCATGCTCTTGAGCTGCGCCTTGTTCATTTTTTATTCCTGAAAGCAGTACAGAAACAACTGTTTTTATATAAAACGGCGGGGAATCTAAAAGCTGTTCAATCTGAGGGTCAGCTAATGTTAATGTCTCAGTGTAAAGTCGATTTCTTAGCTCAGAAAACTCGATTGCTATAGATATGTCTGCTTCGCCTAAAACATATCTAACACAAGAGCTAACCAAAGCCGCAGCATCGATTTTTGATAATTCTTCATTGTTCTTTTCAGCTTCATCAGACAAGTAATGACTTATTACTTCCAATGCATGTCGGAGTTTCAATGCTCCAGTACTATTGATAGCGCCAAGCTGTTCTGCCAAGCTAATCGCACTATAGTCGTTCAAAACAATATCGATATTGCTGTATTCATCAATATCATCATCATTAAGCATTTCTCCGATAAAGCCCATGCCTAATGTTTTTAAGGTTGATTTAAGCCTGACCATGGCTCTACGCCACGTGTATTCTGCACCCATGTCGTAAGCGCCATGCTCAAAGGCACGTGCAATATCTGTTTTCTGCTTATCGTTCAAACCGTTTGCGTAAAGAACAATTTCTTGCGGTTCTGAGCAACTTGCAGGTATTACTGTACCCGTGGGGCCAGCCCACACTAACTCTTTACTGGGCATCGGTTACGCTCCAAATCTTCTCGTTTCCATCTTGAGACTTATAAAAACAACACTCAAAACATTCACTACGCTTCATTATTTCAAAAGCTCTAGTTCTAGCTCCCCCTACAAGGCCATCCTCCTCATTTCCTTGAGGTTTTACGAATACGTGATAGCCCAGGATTTTCCCTGAAGTTGTCAATACAGTCATACCATCATGGTTTAGCATCGACTCAAGCAATGAGCTATAAAGCCGATTAGACGTACATGCTTCCCGAGTTTTCTCTTCTTCTGAAGCGGCTAGCAATTCATACATGTCAATTGGCTTACTTAGGTATATGCCATCACTATGTCTTGATTTTAAAGTAGTCAACTTATCTTCCACATCTTTAACAACACCAATTAAATTTCCATGGCCGACAATTAATGCACTACCAATTAGCTTTTCAAAGTAGGAGGCCGAAATATCTTTGTATTGCTCACCGACATCTTGAGTGATGAATGAGCAAAGTTTTTGCAGCTCATGGCCATGAGCAGACCCTTTACTGTTTAAAGTAAGGCAGATAAGAGCGCTAGCTTCAGAGCCTTTTAAAAGAACTGTTTTATTGCCCACGTTTTGTAGGTAGGCAATACTATATTCGTCGGCATTCTGGCTCAGCTCGCCAACAGCCTGAGTTCTGAATGTAGGGCTTAATTCTGATATTTCAGAAGAGACCACACCGTAGCTTATATACTTTTCTTCTACATTTATGTATATGACCCATCCATTTCGTGACAATGGTGCGCATAACTTTAAAGCATTAGAAAATTCTTTTACGGATGCTGATTTCCTATCTATCTCTAGATTTTTGCAGAATGGGAGGGTTTCAAGAACTGACTCAATATTATTTGTAATAAATATCTCTGGATATAACTCCTCACCTTCCTCTCTGTACGAAGAAGTAGAGTCAACTAAATCCAGAATACCTTCTCTCAAATACGGATAGCTCGGAAATTTTTCTTGGTAAAGAAAGCTTCCAATCAAATCCAATACATGAGATCTAAGCGACCTCTCTTCCATTTATTAGTATCCCCGATTTATATAGATAATCTAACGCCTAGGCTAAGGGGCGGCGCTCTGCGCTGTCCATTACCTTGAGCCTTTTGTTATGCGTCTTTGCCTTGATAATCATATGTTTCTTTTAATCCAAATGCTTTTGCTAAAACAGGCTGAATGTTCTTGAGCCAACTTAATGATTTTTTCGAATATCTAGAAGCTACTATAACAGCTAGGCATTCACCATTTTCAGATATAATATCAAGCCCAACAAAACCAGTTCCCTTCGCAGGCTCCATCTCATAAAGTTCGACTGCATAAGCTTCAGCAGTACTAGCAACAACACTTCTATTATTTTTAATGCAGCCTATAAACTTCCCATCTTCGCTAGTCCAAGCGATAAATTTGTCCTTGCAAGAATTGGCGTACTTTTCTTTAACACCACTAGGTGCCTGATCCTTTAGAGGAATATCTGCTTCTACATCCACAGGCCTGTTAATTTCGATCCATGTATTCATATATATTACGCATAACGCCCGCATAAAGCGCGCGAGGTACGAGCGTCGTCTTTGATGCGATTGTTAGGAATACTTTGAACGCACGATGGCATGCAATTCATTTCCATTCATAGATTCACTCAAATTTTCAAAATCTTGAGGTTCCCATTTTTTCAAACCAAATTCTTTAGCGGTATTAGTTGAGCCACCCAAGAATATTTGGTCATGTACTTCATCTGGTGGATCGCCACCGCCATCACTCGATAAATGCACATACTTTAAATGCGGCCACTGCTTTATTGCAGCTTTAATAACCCGGCATGCGACCGCTGAGTTCACAAGATAGCCAAGCCAGATCGCTTCATGTGAAGAGTGGCTATTGTATGGGGCGCTATTAGGCTGATAAATATCGGCGTTGAAGCCATTCTCTTTGAGAGCTTTTATCATCTTTCCAGAGTCGTAAGCATTTACAACACTAATATCAACATTAGTAATTGGCACCGATTTTGTTTCTATGACATTTGAGCTGCTCTTAATAGCTAAACTACTTTTCGTTTTATTTTCTTTAAAAATAATTCCTGAGGAATATCTTCCTTTATCCTTAAGCCACTGAGCATATTCTTTACCGTCTTGGAGGTGAGGCCTGAACTTTGTAAGCATTAACGTTACACAGCCAATAACCAGCAAGACTAGAATGGATGTGAATATCACTAAATAGCCTGCTGCCCAGTCAGGTTTTTCTATTCTTGAAGCAG
This sequence comes from Marinomonas sp. CT5, assembly GCF_018336975.1. NCBI lineage: Bacteria > Pseudomonadati > Pseudomonadota > Gammaproteobacteria > Oceanospirillales > Oceanospirillaceae > Marinomonas > Marinomonas sp. CT5. Next base: position 2,744,817 of record NZ_CP025572.1, read on the forward strand.
CCGTCAACAGCACAGAAGTTAGTAAGACCAACATGACAAACCATGCAGCCATTAATTGGAATGGGCTAGTTACCTTTTCAGGTATGATTTGTGGTCCTGCCATTTTTTAGTATTCCTAACGCCCCAAGCAGAGGCTTATTTTGCGTTTTGGAGCGAAGCGACAGCGAAATAAGTCCTGCTGGCTTGGATTGTTAGCTGCTACTTCCAGAACTGCCACCATTTTTTTGAACCGGCGGCTCTCATTGCTTCACCTTCGGCTTTTAGCTCTTTCCAGTTGGACTGGCCATCCTCTCCATATACTTCACATTCTTCTCCCTGAACCTTTGCATTGAGAGCAACAGCTATCTGATACATTTTTTTTATAATTTCATCATCGGGGTTTTTAACTTTTATGTTGCCCTCAAAATAATCAAACCAGGCCATATTCCCATCTTTGTCATGACCAGAATAACCAGTCCAGACGGCTAGTCCTTCGCTTTCCACTCTTAAAACCCCATTGGGAGTCTCTGCTTCTGCGTATCCGTCTAGCCTCATATCTGATGACGAATTTACAAAATTATTCCATTCATCAAGCGTTATCTGATCACCTTCTTCTTCAAACCATTCTTCTTTTCTGGTGATATGTAAATCGTATCCCATGACTCTTCCTCGGACAGCTAACATTTTAATAGTGCGCATGCGCGTTTACACATTATTAAATTCATTCAAAAATCCTTTTAAGTTTCTGAAGAACAATACATTTTTACTCATGTCCACAAAAATCAAAACTGGATAAACGAGCATGCGCGTTATTTCATTTATCCACAGCGCGTTATTTCTGTGTGGTAGATGCTTATCCATTGATACTAAAAGACTTATTTATATTCCACCAGTAAAAACGCGCAAAATTGTGAATGTTTTTTAGGCAAAGCGCGCTAAAAAATGGCCACCATAAAAATAGACTGTATATACATGCAGTTAATTGACTCTGTTATCCACATAGGGTTTTAGATACTTTCAAGCCTCTTGCTAAACCTGATCGGCTAACTTGTATCGGAAAAAACCACCACCCCATCTTCCGTCTTCCCCTTGAAGAAAGGTAAAAAGACTTTGCAGCAGTATTTAAAAGTTATGCGTTTACGAACAAAGGCAGATCACGCTTCGCTCATCGTGCCCTACATTTTGGGGAGTTTATGTTCAGTAGCGAGGAGCAAATAGAACGCCAGAGCGAGGTTAAACGTCAATTCTCAAAATAAAGTCGAGCGGTGGTGTTTGGTTTGCTCCAAGCGCCGAGGTGGCAGTCAGAGGTAAAGCCTTCCCCTTGGCTCTTTAGTTCAAGTAAAAAGGGAAGGCACAGTCCGACTACAAGTACCGCCCTTCTAGGTGTTTTCTAAAATGTGCGGCGTTTAGGGTTTCGCCTGTAGCGCGTTTGACGAGCTCATCTGTGGTGTGAAGCGAGGCTTGTGACCAGATGTTGTCGCTGAGCCATTGGAAGATTGGGTTTAGGTCGCCACTTTGGATGGCCATATCGAAATCACAGCCGAAGTCTACAGTGTTCATCATGGTGGCTTTGTATTGAGCGGCGTACATGGCACCGAGTGTGTAGCTTGGGAAATAGCCGAAAGCGCCGTCTGTCCAGTGGATGTCTTGCATGCAGCCGTTTTTATAGTTGTCTTTGGTGGAGATACCAAGGGCGGCTTTCATTTTCTCATCCCACAATGCGGGTACGTCTGTGTGTTCTATCACACCGTTGATCAGGTCTCGCTCGATCTCGTAACGCAGGATGACGTGAGCGGGATACGTGAGTTCATCGGCGTCAACACGAATGAAACCTTTTTCTACTTGGGTGTAGATTTTGTACAGGTTGTCTTCGGCAAAGACGGGGTCGTTGTGTGCGTTGAAAGCTTCGGCAGAGAGTCGTGATAAGTGGGAAATAAACGGCTTGCTGCGCCCTATTTGCATTTCAAAGAAGAGCGACTGAGATTCATGAATGCCCATGGAGCGGGCTTCGCCAACAGGCAATCCAGCAAAGGCTTTGGGTAAACCTTGTTCATAACGGGCGTGCCCTGTTTCGTGTACGATGCCCATTAAGGCTTGCACAAAGTCTTTTTCATCATAGCGCGTGGTAATGCGCACATCGCTTGGTACACCACCACAAAATGGATGCACACTCTGGTCAAGTCGGCCACGGTCAAAGTCGAATTGCAGCAGCTTCATCACTTCTAAACCAAGGGCTTTTTGCGTTGCTGTAGAATAGGTCCCAGACGGCAATAGGATGGATTCAGACTTCTGTTTTTCTAAAACCTTTTCAATCAGTTCTGGCAACCAAGTTTTCACATCGGTAAATAAGGTATCAAGAGATGCGGTTGTGGTGCTCGGTTCAAATTTGTCGAGCATGGCATCATAAGGTGTAAGACCTAGTGCTTCGCCACGAATTTTCGCTTCTTCACGAGATAAGGTGACCACTTCTTTCCAGTTCTTCTCAAAACCTGTCCAATCGTTTTCTTGGCGTTGAGTGCGCCACGCATGTTCACATTTCGAACCCGCGATGGATTGCGCTTGTACTAGGTCTTCTGGAACCACAGTGGCTTGCTGCCATTGGCGTTTCATCTCGCGTAGGCTGGCTTGTTGTTCTGTGGCTATTTGTTCCGTATTGAAGGATTCTTGCTCGGCGTTACCAAACCATTCTTCTAGTTGGGGTTGTGTCGATAGTCGATGAATGTGAACCGATAATTCCGCCATGGCGTTAGAACGTGCTTCGCTGCCACCCGATGGCATGTTCGCGGCCGCATCCCAGCCCAGCATGGCTTGAGCGTGGTTAAAATGGCTGAGTGTTTGGTAGTGTGACGTTAACTTGTCGTAGTTGGACATGGTCGTTTTCATCCTATGTAACAGTTGTTCTTCGTGTCAGATTGATATAAATGTGTGATAGCGAGGTAAAATTTGTCATCAGTTACATTTAGTCTAAATCGTTTTATACTTCTTAGACATGAAATATTGCTAGGTGACGACGATGAAACTAAACGATTTAACTGCGAGCGAAAAAGTGACACTAGCTCAGCAGCTTTGGGACTCTGTCGCAAGTGATCAAAATGCCATAAAGCTCACTACAACCCAAAAAAATGAATTAGACAATAGACTGGCACAATTCGAATTAGATCAAAATGTCGGCTCAGATTGGGACAACGTTAAGTCTAAATTTTTTAACTAAAGGGTGATTACCAAATGACAAAATCACTAAAAGAATTTAGAAAGAAAATTAAGCCAGAAGTACAAGAAGCTGCAAAGGCAAAAGCTGATAAAATCATTGCCAATATGTCTAGTTCAAATCACAAAACAAATAAACTATTCAAAGCAAACAACCTATCAACAAAAAAGCCGAGACATCTTTAAAAGAAACGTCTCGGCTTTTTGCATTAACTCTTGTTCTAACGCTTATTTATGACAACCACAGCCTGTGTGTTCGCCACTGAGTTCTTGCCAGTTTTTCAATTTACTAGTGCCGCCGATGCCTGAGTTGAAGCTGTTGGTTGGGTCGGTTTTTTGGTAAAACTCACGCAACGCAGGCTTGGCAATGTACTCATGTCCAACGTTATGCTCGGCTGGGTATTCTGCACCGCGGGCGTCATAGCTAGAAAGAATTTGCTTCTTCACTGCTTTGGCATCAACGCCTTTTTTCATGATGTAGTTTTGGTGCATGACGTGACAGAAGAAATGACCGTAGTACATTTTCACCGCGACTTTTTTTTCGATGTCTTGTGGTAGTTCTTCGAACCAATCGCGCTCATTTCGTGGGAAGGCCACGTCGATGGTCATGATAGAACCCAAGTCTTTTTTGTTCATTATGTGGTAACGAGTCAAAGCACCACCGGTCACGAAGCGATGTAAGATGGCTTGGTCTGCTTCACGCTTAGTACAAGCAAAGAAGCCCCCTTCATTGTCTTTAAAGAAGTTTTCTAAATAGGCTTGCGCTTCGGCTACACCATCGTTGCTGGTTTCGACTATCCAATGATGTTCGTATTTTTCACGGAAATCTTCCATGCGCTTTGGCAAATGATTTGGGAACAGCTGACTCGCGTATTGCATCATGATGTCAGAGAATTTAGACGGCATGAATTTCAGCTTGCCAGCCCATCTGTCCACTGTACGTTTTAGCGCAAACATTTTAGGAATGTATTTAGTGCCCAATTTATCGATCACCAAATAACTGTCTTTGCCGTATTTTTTACTGATGTCATAGCTGCTGCTGTGCATGTATTCACCAGACACAGGCAGATTTTTAAAGGTAGACAACATATCACGGCGCATTTGTTCCATAACCGCAGGATCATTGGTGCCAATGTAGAAGACTTGGTACTTTTCTGGAATCGGGAAGGTATCAATACGCACGGCAAAGACCGCCAATTTACCCGCACAACCAGATGCTTCGTACAAGCGACGAGGATCGTTATTGAAACGTGATGGGGTGTCTGCATCGACGTCACGAATACGCTCGTGGTATTCGTTGTCAGAACCGCGTTTTTCTGGGAACTGTACGTCTTTCTCTTGGTAGGTTTTGTTTTGCAGATTGGTCAGAATTTCTTCTGGATCACTTCCCAACTCAATGCCTAAGTTGTTCACCAATTGCAGTTCGCCGTCTTGTGTGACTTGGGCAAACAAGGACATTTCTGTATACGCTGGCCCACGTTGCACCAAGGCACCGCCAGAGTTGTTACATACACCACCTACGATAGAGGCACCGATACAAGAAGAGCCAATGACGGAATGTGGCTCACGGCCGTATGGTTTTAGGGTGTCCTCTAAACCAAATAAGGTGCTTCCCGCAAAACCCACAATCTGTTTACCTTGGTCAAGCAACTGAATGTCGTCAATACGCATGGTGCTGATGATCACGATAGGACGATCATAGTCCGCACCATTAGGTGTTGAACCGCCTGTCAGACCAGTATTGGCCGCCTGCATAATGACAATCACGTCCGCTTTCACACAAGCTTGTAAACATTTCCAAATTTCAACCAGACTACCAGGACGAACGACCGCATAGGCCTTGCCACCACCAAGACGAAAACCCTGACTGTAAGGTTTGGTCTTATCTTCATCGGTTAAGGTATATTGATTTCCTACAATGGCCTTTAATTCAGCAGCCAAATCTAAGTTGAAATGAGTTTCCGTCATACTGTTTTCCGTCATAGAGGGTACTTCGCAACGTGTCGGGGGAAAGAGGCGGGTATACTAAACCGATCAACCAGTAAAAAAAACTCCAGTAAAATAAATAGGAATCCTACTCATAAAGGATGCTTATGCAAAAAGAGGGTTGCATCAATCATTTGACAAGCATAGAAATACTGAATCAAGCATAAGGCGCCATTCTCTAAAATACCTAGAAGCTCAAACCAATCATAAGATGTAGTAACATAGGAAATACTATTAGGGTCATCTTGCTTTACGCTTTATCCTGTAAGTTTATCTCTTTCTATTACAATAGAAATTTATCTAATTATTTGAATGAAATAGAGTTTATATAATGATTCAAACAATCGGCAGAGCACTTTGGTTTTCTCTTTTTTTGATGAGCGCTCTTATCGCTTCACTGGCCGACGCACAAACTTATGAACCATCAAATATTGATAAAGCCCTGTATTTTAATGCCAATATCAGAGATGCTGAGTTTTGTTCTATGGTCTTCTCTCAAGAAAATCAGCAATTGCTCGCTGTTAATAAATACAATGGCAAAATCATTTCCAACCCTGCCATGACCTGCCCAGACATGTTTTCATGGAAATTATTTGCAGAATCAGTTGAAGATCAATTCTGGCGTAATTGGGCGGACCAAAAGCAGAATTGGCCAAATGAACCCTATCCACTGTGTGCAGCAGGGCAGAGTCCACCAGCCGATCAGTGTTGTGCCTTTGGGAATAATCAAAACAGCCAAGGCCACTGCCCTATTTATCCGGGCAACAAAACATCATCAAATAAAACACAAGATCCGTTGCGCTCTACTAGCGCGTCTCTTCATGGCGCCGCCATCAGTAAATCTGAATTTAAACAGCGTATTAAAAACGCCAAAAAACAATCTCGCTCAAACCAGCAAAGCTGCTCTGCGGTAGAAATAAATGGCTCTGTCACCGATGTAAGAAAACAGATTTACGCCACATTTGCCCCAGAAAATAGCGAAAGTATTGGCCGTATTATTCGACAAACCAGTACGGAATTAACGTTACGAAATCAGCCTTTCCATGATTATCTGTTCAAGAACAATCTTTATAACACCTCAGGTTTGTTAGCGATTTATAACCAAAATAACGACAACCTACAAAACAGCGCCCCTTATCATTTACGAAATCAATCCGCGACGCGCTCAAGGTCAGCAAACCTTTCCCGGATTGATCTGCCTCCTGATGCCGTCATGATGAAAAGCAATTGGGTACATCAAGCGCTGTACGAAACTCTGGCTGAGCGTTTTGCTAAGCAATACGCCACTAAGTTTATTCAAGCTCATGGTGGAAGATTAAATGCGGAACAGAAAGTCGAGCTAGATAACGCCCTAGCACAGCGAAAAGAGTCCGCTCAGTCAAATCAGTTTATCCATACGGCTAACATTTCAACGGATATTAATTTGCAGGCGCTTGGTATTAGCCATGAAGAGCGGCATTGCAATCTAACAGGCACACATTATTTGCTGTCCTTTCATATCTCATCGAAAGACATACCAAACTGGGTGTGGGCAACCTTCGAACACGTCAATCTACCGGGACGATGCGATCTCACCGGCTGCAATGATTCATATGGATTCAAAAGCTCAGATAAACGCCGCCCAGAAGGCACAGCAGACAACTACGTGGCCGCCAATCAACACAGTGATAATTTGAGCGATGGGCAAATTGTTTTTGATAACGATGCCGGCTATCCGGCAGAAGACATACGTCCCGAGTGGGAAGCCCTGCTTAATACATTAAACATTGGTACAGAAGAGAAATCGGCGATAGAACCGAGCGCCGCAGACAAGGCTTGGCGACATTATCGTTTGAAAGGTTCTCAAGTGGAGTTTGTTAACGCAAAAGGGATGCCGACAATACTGGGCAATTCGATTACTGAAGCCGGTTTTATGGAGGGTTCTAGCTGTATTTCCTGTCACTCACGAGCGACCATTGCCCCCAATCTTAACCCGGTACCTGGCGATACAGCGATCGTTTCCCCCTTATCTATGTTCCAACGAGATGTAAGTGCTTTTGGATACCGCCGTGGCACTCATGGTATTCCTAACCCTAATTGGTTTTACAACGACCACAGTGATGCACCTAAAGTTGAAGCCTTACAAACCGATTTTATTTGGGGATTTTTATTTGCCAAAGATGTTGTACCCGCTAGCAAACAGCCATAACAAGATCAGTTACGTTTTAATCTAAAGTCCAAACTAAAGCAGAAGCTTAAGATACCGCTTCTGCTTTTTTAATCTCATCTCGGATATCCAGCAAAAGCGATAACGCATTCTCGCCATTCATATTATAAGGGTCAAAGTTTACGCTCTTAGTATGCTGATAAAAGAGTTCACGAAGGCTGTCTGTATTCTGTAAATAGCCCATATTCCAACCAGCAAACTCTCTAGCTGAAATCGTTTGATAATCTATAATCTCGGGGTTCTTATGACGATCATCTGTCACTATTTTATGATAAATCTCATTCACATCTTTACGAGTTCCTTCTAAGCACTGAAGGAAGAAGCGGCGATTAAATGATAACAAGCCAGTCACATTCAAGGCTTTATTATTCACTCTAGCCACTTTTAGAATACGAGCAATGTCATCCACTTCAAATTGCTCAGTAATAGTACTTGTATAAATAAGTCGAACTAAATCCACATTAAGCCCTCCCCTAACGAATACATAAATACATCATTCAGGTTGAGGTTAACGATTTTATCTATAAAAATAATGTGGACTTTAGTAATTTTTATATGGTTTTTTATTTAATCGGATATTTTCCAATCTTAATGTTAGTGCTCAACAGCAATATATACATCAACGCTGTTTTCACTGGTATAACATTCAAAATCCACAGTATAAAGGCGCTGGTGAGCACAATTGTCACCACTAAAGTAGCGCCAGATCTCACCCCACACATCGATCACGATTTGTGGCATTTCTCCTTCGCCGGAGAAGACTAAATATTCCCCAGCTGGCAGGACTACCATTTCGAGCTCTTTTTTTGACTCCACCATACTGGGATCAGATCCCACTAAAACATTGAAGTCACCCGTATAGTCCGAGTCATATTGATAATACACGCCATATAAACAGGCCCCCTTTTCGTAGTTCACATTAGCTTGCTGTGCAAAAGTTTGATGCAAAGCTCCGATCTTCGCCGTTTCCGGCTGCATTTCACTGGCATTATTGGTTCTTACACTTAAACCTGCTACACGATGTTCAACTAGGGTGACTTGCTTCATGGCTCCTCCAACTTTCTTCATCTTAATAGGACTTAACTCGAATGTTGCCACTATATCGACAACTATGACACTTTATGTCACATTAAAATAATGACCCGCGCCAATACAACAAAACATTTAGATCGATTAGAGCAATTAACCGCCATTCTGAAATCAGAAGATGCTCTGACGAGTAAAATGATTGCAGAAGAATTGAATATCAGTGAGCGAACTTTATTTCGCGATATCGGTATTTTGCGAGAACGGGGTTTACCCATCGAAGCCGACAAAGGTCGCGGTGGCGGCATTAAACTTCATCGACATTGGGGCGTTGGACGGCTGTCATTAGAAAGCCAAGAAATAATTGATTTACTCATCAGTCTCGCCATTGCAGAAAGCATGGGGCCAACCTTGTTTATGAGGAATATCGATACCGTTCGTCAAAAGCTGATGGCATCTTTTTCTCCTAAACAAAAAGAAAAAATGCACCAACTACGCAAACGTATCCATGTTGGAGAGCAAGCATCTCCAGATGTTTTACAGTCTTTCAGCACAAAAAAACAAGAGACAAAAGCAACGATTGAAACCCTACATCACGCTTTTCTTTTTAATCGTCGTCTCTCAATTATTTATCAAGACTTTTATAACCAAGAAACGCAGCGAGACATTGAAGCCCATTATTTATATTTGGGCTTCCCTGTTTGGTATCTATTAGCGTGGGATTATCTTAGAAATGACGTACGCATTTTTCGCTATGATCGCATCAAACAAGCGGACATTTTGCCACAAGAATTTACAGTAAGACCGCTAAGTGATTTTCATGACATTCTTACCAAGCAGAATGTTAGAACTCTCTAATCCTTCACTTTTTTTGCGTTTGCGCCATGTCGCTGAAAAAATGCATTCATATCTTGGGCAATTGGCGCCTTGCTCTTAAAGAACCACATTAGGCTTGAAACCATTTCTACATGGTCTACGCCTTCATATACCTTGCTCTCAACTTGCCCTTTCTCTGTCTGTATTTTATCGATCAGCTTATCCATGTTGCTTTTGTAGACAATTTCATCATCGGCTCCCCACAGAAGTAACATTGGAGGCTCCGTACCATCGATAAAAGTAGGAACTTGCATATTGGGGTAGTTTTCAGGCGGCCCAAACATATCTTTATAATCTTCTTCCCTCGGCACAAAATCGTAGGGACCGGACAGACCCGCAAAGCCCTTAATAATTGAGGGAGACAATCCATTTGCTTCCAAATAATGTTTATCGGCGGTGACCAAAGCACCAATGTGAGCACCAGCAGAATGACCGGCTACGTATAAGCGCTCCGGATCACCTTGATATTCGGCAATATGACGATAGGTCCAAGCGACCGCTTTCGCCCCATCTTCAACAAAGGTAGGGAATTTGACTTGTGGATACTTGCTGTAATCGGCAATAACCGTCACATAACCTTGCTTTGCAAACAGCTCACCCACAAAAGGATACATGTCTTTTGAACCGTCTTTCCAGCTTCCGCCATAGAAGAAGACAATGACTGGCTTGGATTCTTGCGTCTCATTAGGAAACACATAAATGTCGAGTTTCTGCCACTTCTTCGCCCCATAGGCTATGTCTTTTGTAGATTTAGTATCACTAAAATGACTTGGTAAGTTGGCGACTTCAATACCTACTTTGGTACAGGCCGCCAGTAGCAAAGAGCTTAGCGCGACACCTATTTTTTTTACGCCCAAGACGGTCTCCTTATTTCGTTTACATTGAGCACATAGTTATTTACTACGAAGACAACAGGAAAGAAGATCACAATTTTTTGAAATTTTTAAAGCTGCCCTTTGCTTTGCTGACCTCCTTACTTTATTTTCATAAAGAAAAGTCACACGACACACAACAATAACAATTGACTAACATCAGGTAGGACTCATGAAGGATATCATTGCGCAATTAACGGATGCACTTGGAAAAAACACGCTTATCTCAGGCTCTTCGATTAGTGATAAATACAAAACCGATTGGAGTGGCGTTGCAGGCTCTTTACCTATTGCTCTTATTCGAGCTTCTTCAACAGAAGACGTCGCCAACACATTAAAAATCTGCAATGAAAATAAACAGCCTGTGGTCATTCAAGGCGGCCTCACCGGTATTAGCGGTGGCGCTGTACCGCAACACAACGAAATCGCCATTTCATTAGAAAGAATGTCTGGCGTTATCGAAATAGACACAGACTCAATGACCATTACCGCTCACGCGGGAACCCCTCTCCAAGTTCTCCAAGAAGCCGCAGAAGAAGTAGGACTCTGTTTACCCTTAGATATGGGATCACGTGGCACTTGTACGGCTGGCGGTGTCGTTTCTACCAACGCAGGTGGTAATCAAGTTATTCGCTATGGTTCAACCCGAGCCTTGGTACTTGGTTTAGAAGCCGTGCTTCCTGATGGCACCGTTATCAGCGCTCTCAACAAGATGCTGAAAAACAATGCGGGATTCGACCTTAAACATTTATTTATCGGCTCTGAAGGCACATTGGGGATTGTCACTAAAGTCGTGATGCGACTTTTTCCAAAAGCGAACGCCGTTCAAACGGCTTTGTGCGCTTTATCGAATTTTTCCGATGTGCTCGCATTACTCAAAAAAAGCTATTCCGAATTAGGTGATGGCATCACCTCTTTTGAAGTCATGTGGGCCAATTACTTTGATGAAGTCATTGATACGGTTGAGCAAGCCAGCAGTCCTTTTCAAGAGAAACATGCTTTTTACGCTCTGATCGAATACCAAGGGCGAGACCATGAACAGGATAATGAAACCTTCTCAAGGGTACTGTTCGAAGCCATGGAAGCGGAATTAGTTTCTGATGCCGTGGTTGCCCAGTCCGCTAAACAAACGGCTTCATTCTGGCAGATCCGTGACGGCATAGGTGAACTTCTTGCCACCATGGGTCCTGTGGTTAATACCGATATCAGTGTACCAATCAGCCAAATGGAAAACTTTGTAGAACAACTAGAATCATCACTCTATGAAGCCTTTTCGGATATCAAACTGCGTATTTTTGGTCATATCGGCGATAGTAACTTGCACCTTTGCGCTGGAACCGGATCTGCTGAGGACCTAGACGCTATCTCGGCAAATATAATGGCGATGACAGGGCAATTTAAAGGCTCGGTTTCAGCGGAGCATGGTATCGGAGTCTTAAAGAGAAAGTACTTACACTACTCAAGAACGCCAGAAGAAATTGCCCTCATGCGAGCGTTAAAAAACACCATGGACCCGAATGGGATTTTAAATGCAGGTAGAGTTATTTAACTCCTCTCATTAACGTATTTCAAAAACAAAAAAGCCGCTCGTGAGAGCGGCTTTTACCAACCTTCTTCTAAGTCGTCAGGTTACCCACCAAATACGACCGTACGCTTGCCATTTAAAAACACACGTTTTTCAACATGACATTTCACAGCATTAAACAAAGTAACACGTTCGATGTCTTGGCCTTTAGCGATAAGGTCTTCAACGTAATGAGCATGGTTAACTACTTGAATACCTTGGGAGATAATCGGGCCTTCATCCAAATCATTATTAACATAATGAGCTGTCGCACCAACCATTTTCACGCCTTTCTCCCATGCTTGGTGATAAGGTCGAGCGCCTTTAAAACCAGGCAATAAAGAGTGGTGAATATTAATGGCGCGGCCATCTAGATATTCACACATCCCCGGTGAAAGCACTTGCATATAGCGCGCTAGCACGACTAATTCGGTATCGTATTGCTCAATTAATTCTCGCACTTGCGCTTCTTGTTCAAGCTTAGTCTCAGCGGTAATCGGCAAATGGTAATACGGAATACCATGCCATTTCGCAAGATCCTCCAAATCAGGGTGATTTGAGATGATAACAGTAACATCAATGTTCAATTGACCAGTACGAAAACGATACAGTAAATCGTTCAAACAATGGTCATACTTGGACACCATAATAGCGACTTTTGGCTTATGATTCGGAGCAGTTAGCGACCAATCCATTGAAAATTCAGCAGCACGTTCGGTAAAACCTTCTTTAAACGTTTCTTCATTGAAATCAGTATCTTGCGGCAGGAATTCTATGCGAATAAAAAAACGACCGGATTCTCTGTCGTCAAAGGAATGAATCTCATCTACATAATTACCAGCTTGCGCCATATATCGAGTTACTACATCAACGGTTCCAATAATACTTGGGCAGCTGGCAGTAAAAATCCAAGGAGCGGTTTTTGATTTCATACAATAGTCTCTTATTATATTAGGCTTTTTACTTCAAAATGAGGTTGGCCACAAAAAGTGGCCAACCAAAACAGTGAAATAAAGCAAGTGGATGAGAAGGAATTAAGCTTTTACTACTAGACCGTATTCACGACTTGCGTCCTGAATCCACAACCATAAGTAGTCAGCAAAACTACGGCGCACCACTAATTCAAACTTGTCATCTGCTAGACGACAAATCATCGCACTACTTTTAGCAAATACCGTCGATACAACCTTGCCAACAGGAAACTCTGTTGGATACAAGTCCACGCTGGTAGACTTTTTCAGCATGTTAACAACTTGACTACCTGAAACATCGTATATCGTCGTACCACCACTGATATTCACTAAGGCATAGTGGCCTGGTAACGTCTCTTGAAAACGACTCTCCAATTCAAACGCCTGATCACCAGCAACGATAATTAGCCATTCATCAGGAGAAATCCAACGAACAGACACCTTATCTGTTGTTACTGAAGTCAGAGGCTCCATTGGCAAAGCCACGCCAAGCAGTGACTCAATTACTGATTTTTGTTCATCAGATGGCACACAACGCAAAGTGAGCAAGCCCATAAGTTTACGCTCATGGAAATACACCCCACCTTCTTGTGGCCCTTTCTTAGCCATAGTAGCGAGATCAGAGTGATGCAGTGGACTTTCACCTGCAATAGTTGCGTCTGGAAGTTGGTTTGTTACCAACTTCCCTTCCATTGCTCCTAACGTGACATCAGACATTTTGACGCTCCCCTTTTGGATCTAAGAATACTGGGCTACAAATTTCAGCTTCAATTACGCGACCATCAACCAATGGATAAAAGACTTTTTCACCCATTTTGTTGTGTCCACCTTTAACGAATCCCATTGCTACCGAACGATTTAAATTTGCACTCCAGTAACTGGAAGTAACATGACCAACCATTGGCATAGGAATCGGCGCTTTAGGATCAAGAACGCCTTGCGCGCCCTCCGGCAATACTACGTTTGGATCAACTGTCTTCAAACCTACCAGTTGCTTACGGTCAGCTCGAACACAATCTTCACGTTGCATACCGCGCTTACCAATAAAGCTAAATGGCTTCTGCATAGACACAGCCCAAGGCATGCCTAGATCAAATGGATGAACAGAGCCATCGGTATCTTGACCTGCAATAATAAAGCCTTTCTCCGCACGTAATATATGCATGGTTTCTGTGCCGTAAGGTGTCAAATTAAACTCAGCACCTTTTTCAAACAGTTCTTTCCAAACATGTAAGCCGTAGTTGGCTTGTACGTTGATTTCAAAAGACAGTTCGCCTGTAAAAGAAATACGGAACACTCGAGCTGGTACACCCGCGACCGTCATAGCCTTCCAATCCATAAAAGCCATGTTTTCTTTGGAAACATCATAATCAGTCAGTTTTTCTAGTAACTTGCGGCTATTTGGACCAGAAATGGTCATAGTTGACCAGTGATCTGTCACACTATTGAAATACACTTCCAATTCAGGCCATTCAGTTTGATGATAAATTTCTAACCAAGAAAGAACACGAGCCGCGCCACCTGATGTCGTTGTCATCAAGAAATGGTTTTCCGCCAAACATGACGTCACACCATCGTCAAACACCATGCCATCTTCACCACACATCAAACCATAACGACATTTACCTACTGGTAATTTCGCCCAAGCGTTTGTGTAGACACGACCTAGGAATTCACGTGCATCTTTACCTTGAATATCAATTTTACCCAAAGTAGAAGCATCCAAAATACCAACGGATTCACGAGTCGCTAAACACTCGCGATCCAATGCTTGCTGCATTGTTTCGTTACCTTGAGGATAGTACCAAGGACGTTTCCATTGACCCACATCCTCAAATTTCGCACCTCGTTCAACATGCCAAGCATGCATTGCCGTGTAACGCTCTGGATCAAACAACTCGCCACAATCACGGCCAGCAATGACACCAAAGGTTACTGGTGTATAGTTAGGGCGGAATATCGTTGTGCCAGTTTCTGGTATTGATTGCTTCAAAGCTTTTGCCGCAATGGCCATACCATTAATATTGCCAAGCTTACCTTGATCAGTACCAAAGCCCATCGCGGTATAGCGTTTAACGTGTTCAATGGACTCAAAACCTTCACGACATGCTAATTCAATGCCTGATGCGGTTACGTCATTTTGATAATCGACAAACTGCTTAGGCGCCTGTGATGTTGGCTTAGTGTGAGGAATATGAAACAAAGCCATGGCTTTGCTTTCTTCAATTACTTCTGTTTCGGGAAGCATTGTTTCTTGTGCTTCTAATCCTAAATGAGACAAAGCATCCAAAGCGGCCTTTAAACCTTCTTCTAAAGCTTGCTTAGTATCAAATGAGCCATTGATAGCACCAGCTGTTAATTGCTTCTGAAGCGTTTTTCCAGGAGTAAAGCCAAGGATATCCTCATTCCATACTGGACGTGCGCCTGTATGACATGACAAGTGAATAACAGGACTCCAACCACCTGATGAGGCAACTGTGTCAGCAGATAACTTAGCAATAGCACCAACAATCGCATCGCCCTCTTCATTCAATGGCGCAACGGAAACACCAGTCACACGTTTACTGCCTTGAACATCAATGACACCGGAGCCAACCATAATACTAATGCCACGCTCACGCGCCGCATCAACAAAAGTACCCTGAGGATTTTTACGAGAGTCGACAATGGCTACTACATTACGACCAGCATCATGCCAATCCAATGCCGTACGATATGCGTTATCGTTAGAAGTCATTAATACCAATTCATTACCAGGCACAACACCATAACGATTAATGTAAGTAGAAACGGCATTAGCCACCATACAGCCAGGAACATCATTGTTACCAAAAACAAGAGGACGTTCATGGGCACCTGTAGCCAAAACAACCCATTTAGCACGCACGTGATGTAAGCGCTGAGCAACCTGACCGTTAGGTGCACGATCGGCAAACTGATCAGTACAATGCTGCTGAATAGTTAAAAAGTTATGGTCGTGATAGCCGTTCGCCTGCGAATTTGGCAACATTAATACATTATCAAACCCAGCCAATTCGTTAACGGTTTCAGCCACCCATTCCGTTGCAGGCTTACCGTTAAGTGTTTCTTTACTGCTTAATAAACTTCCACCAAATTCACTTTGCTCATCAGCAATAATTACCCGCGCACCAGCTCGTGCAGCAGTTAAAGCCGCAGTCAAACCTGCAGGACCCGCACCAACCACCATCACATCACAGTGCTGGTTCATTTTATCGTATATATCTGGGTCATTTTCTTTTGGAGATCGACCAAGACCTGCCGCTTTACGAATATAAGACTCGTACGTTTCCCACATGGATTTTGGGTACATAAAAGTCTTGTAGTAAAAGCCCGGCGGCATCATTTTCCCACCGAATTTGCCGATGTACCCCATCAGGTCAGTTTCAACACTCGGCCAACCGTTTGTTGAACCAGCAACTAGACCCTCATACAGCGACTGTTGAGTTGCACGCACGTTTGGAATTTGTGTCGCTTCGGTCGCACCAATTTGCATAATCGCATTTGGCTCTTCTGCTCCCGCTGCAACAATGCCACGTGGACGACTGTATTTAAAACTACGGCCGACAATATCAACCTTATTAGCCAACAAAGCAGACGCAAGTGTGTCGCCAGCGAACCCTTTGTACTTTTTCCCATTGTAGGTAAAAGTCAGCGTTTTGGAGCGATCGATACGGCCGCCATTTTGAAGACGATTCTTCTGAGTCATTGATCCGCTCCTTACTTACTCTGAGTTGCGTTGGCCACAACAGAAGGCTTTTCGCCAACTTTGTAGACTTCTTTAATTTCGTAAGTTTGGGTGTCACGAGTAATATTAAAATACTTACGACAACCTACCGCATGCACCCAAAGTTCATGGTGTATTCCTCTAGGATTCGAACGGAAATACAAAAACTCCCCCCATTCTTTATCCGAACAATTATCTGGATCGACCGGACGAGAAATGTGTGCTTGTCCTGCTGCGTGAAATTCATTTTCTTCACGGTATTCGCAACAATGCGGGCAATATATATGAAACATGATTAACTCTCCCGATTAATGCGCTACACCAGCAGCGCCGTGTTCATCGATCAGCGCGCCGTCATGGAAACGGAACATAGAAAAAGGTTTAGCCAACTCATGCATTTCGCCTTTCGCCAAAGACGCAGCAAATACATGACCTGACCCAGGCGTTGCTTTAAAGCCACCCGTTCCCCAACCACAGTTAAAAAACAAGTTTTTCACTGGTGTCTCACTAATGATTGGACAAGCATCAGGACACGTATCAACAATACCGCCCCACTGACGATTCATGCGCACACGACTAAAAATAGGGAACATTTCCACTATCGCTTGTATGGTATGCTCAATAGTCGTGTAAGAACCACGTTGACCATAGCCGTTATAGCCGTCAATCCCGGCACCAATAACCAAGTCACCTTTATCTGACTGTGACGCATAACCATGCACTTGGTTGGACATAACCACAGTATCAAGAATTGGTTTAATTGGTTCAGATACCAAAGCCTGTAAAGGGTGAGACTCCAATGGCAATTCAAAGCCGCCCATTTTTGCCAACACACTGGAATTACCAGCAACAACACAGCCTACTTTGTCCGCGCGTATTTCACCGTAACGACCAGTACGAACACCAACGACAGTACCGTCTTCAATAATTAAATCTTCTACTTCGGTTTGCTGAATTAAATCCACACCATGGGCATCAGCACCACGAGCAAATCCCCAAGCAACGGCATCATGACGAGCAACACCCGCACGTGGCTGCCAAGACGCTCCCATCACTGGGTAGCGAGCTCGATCTGAGCAATCTAATATAGGGACAATTTCTTGAACTTGTTTGGCATCTAGCACTTCACCATCAATACCGTTTAGACGGTTGGCGTTAACACGACGCTCGATGTCACGCATGTCTTGCAAGGTATGCCCAAGGTTCAAACAACCACGTTGGGAGAACATGACGTTATAGTTCAAATCCTGTGACAGACCTTCCCATAATTTCATCGCATGTTCATATAAATGCGCGGCTTCATCCCATAAATAATTTGAGCGTACAATTGTTGTATTACGCGCCGTATTACCACCACCTAAAAAGCCTTTCTCGATTACAGCAACATTGGTGACGCCAAATTCTTTCGCTAAATAATAGGCTGTTGCCAGACCATGGCCACCGCCGCCCACAATAATCACATCGTATTTCTTTTTAGGGGTTGGATTGCGCCATACCCGTTGCCAGTTCTCATGGTGGCTAAAACTGTGCTTTAACAACCCAAAGCCTGAATAATGCTGCATCAGATCAGCTCCCTTACATAAATAATCGATTCAACGATTATCGTGGTGTGGTTAAAAAAAGGTTGTAACGCCACGGCCTGCCGAGGCGCCGTAGATTAAGCGTTCACCGTGATAATAGAGAGAAAGATTTCGCTCCTAATGCTTGGAAGCGTCCAGCGAATGACAATTTACGACAGAGGAGATGACGGCTTTGGATATGGTATAAAAAAGGAGGTAGCAAAAGACAAAATTTATCGTACAAAACGACCATTTTACTATGTCAGAAACAAAGGCTAATAAATTGAATTATCAGAGATTAATCAATGTGAGAAGAAAGCGATTCTTCCTCCCTCTCACATTGATGGCATGAAAGCATTAATGGAGGTTATAGTAAGAATGACACAGCATATTCCAATGCTGTGGTAACACTCGATTGTCTCCAACCACATCTATGGTTTTAGTAAACAAAATATGAGTGGCAGATTTGCCAATCATGATATCGAATTCACCGGCTTCGACCATTCTTTGATGAGCAGAATTAGTAAAGTTCAACATATCAACCGGCAACTCAAAAACGACTGTAGCCGAGCCACCAGCAGACAAATCTACCCGCTGAAATCCCTTTAATTCGCGGATTGGTCGAACTAAAGAACAGAGTTTATCTCTTACATAAAGCTGTACCACTTCACAACCTGAGCGGCTGCCAATGTTTTCTATGTCAACGGATACTCGAATCACACCGTCTTCAATAGGATACTGCGACTGATCGACCTGCATATTGTTATAAGCAAAATCCGTGTAGGTCAGACCGTAGCCAAAGTTATATTTGGAGCCAAAGTGATAAGCGATAGGAGTACCGCCACTTTTCAATTTGTGATTATAAAAATAGGGCACAGCGCCAGCATTTTTCGGAATGGATACCGTCAAACGCCCCGATGGTGAGGCGTTACCCGCGATAATGTCAGCAATAGCGCGAGCGCCCTCTTGACCCGGCGCCCAAGCAAATAATACCGCAGCAGCTTTTTCTTCCGCGCCATTCAAATTATAAGGCCTGCCACCAGTGACCAGAATAATCACAGGCTTGCCTGTCGCGATGGCGTCATCAATGAGTTGTTGCTGAACGCCAGGTAAATCCAAGCTGTCGGTATCTGAGCCTTCCCCTACCGTTCCAGTTTGAAATAAACCGGCGAGATCCCCAACACAAACAACCGCCACGTCGGCTTGCTCAATCGTTGTAATCGCTTGCGCGATTTGACTGGTATCCCGCGAGACCGGAGACGTCATAGTCTGGTTCATGGCCAAATCCACATCACCCGGAAAAACCGGGGCATTACTATGACGTTCCGTTAAAATGTCGCAACCTTTACTGTATGAAACCTGCGCAAATGCCTTCTGCATAGCTTCCAGTATCGTTGGGCACACTTTGCTGTTGTCGTCATCACTGCTCAAAATAAGGTGAATGGGAAAACTGTAACCTCCTAACAAAGCCAGTTGATCATCCGCTGTGGGTCCTACAACGGCGATTTTTTGTTCCTGTTTCAGTGGCAAACCCGCACGATTTTCAAGCATGACCACGGACTGCAAAGCCACCTGATAAGCCAATTCAGTCGCTGTATCATTTTGCAGTTCAATAGGCGATTCATCGCAGTAGGGATTTTCAAACAAGCCCATTGAAAATTTCACCGATAAAATACGCGCGACGATGTCATCTATCTTCTGCTCTTCGATCAAACCTCGCTCTAATGCCAAAATCAGCTGACTTGAGCAAGCATCATCAGGCAATTCGATGTCCAAGCCAGCATTAAAGGCTAAAGCGGCGGCATGGGCTTTATCGGCGGCAACACCATGATGACTCGCCAATAGCTCTACCCCACCGTAGTCAGCCACAATCAAGCCATCAAATCCCCATTGCTCACGCAACACCTCGGTCAATAAATGATAGGAAGCATGACAAGCTTCATTATCGATATCGTGATAAGCCGGCATAACAGAACCCGCATTGCCAAGCTTCACCGCCATTTCAAACGGCAACATAAAGGTATCGTTGAGCTCCTTAAAACCTAGATGCACGGGGGCATGGTTTCTCGCCCCCTCACTAAACGAATGGCCAACATAATGTTTTAGCGTAGCCAGAAGGTCGCGCTTCTCACCTTGAAGGCCTTTAACAAACTCCGTTGCCAATACACCAACATGATAAGGGTCTTCACCCAGCGTTTCTTCGGTTCTGCCCCAGCGAACATCCCGCGAAACATCTAATACAGGGGCCAAACCATGATGAGCACCAACCAGCCGAGTTTGCTCGCCAATGGCTTGCCCAACTTGATGAATCAATTCCGGATTCCAGGTATGGCCATAATTCAAAGAGGAAGGAAAAAGTGTCGCGTCTTTGGCCATCAACCCCACCAAGCACTCTTCATGAGACATAGCAGGAATGCCCAGCCGGGTTTCTTCGACCAAATATTTTTGCAGATGATTGAGTGCTTTAACCCCTTCATTGGGGCTGATAACTTGCGTACCTAAGGGACGTGTAATTTGTCCCAAACCGTGTTTTAAGCGCTCTTGAATGGATTTACGTTCGTCCTGAGATCCCATCTCAAAATCGCGGTCTTGATGCTCGCCATTCGAGGCTAAGATCAACCATTGCGCACCAAGCTGAGCAATCTTTTCTTCTAGCGTCATACGAGCCAGTAAATCATCCACCCGTTGCTGAACAGTAAAGTTTGAGTCTTTATAAACTTCCATATAACGAATACCTTAACTATTTATATTTATTATCATTACTTCATTTTAGAAACGATTATTCTTGCGACCAATACCTTATATAGAAAATGGATTTCGCTTCCTCGATTTTGACTTCTTTTTCCCATAAGACCATCAAAATTAACATT
Source organism: Marinomonas sp. CT5 (assembly GCF_018336975.1). Lineage (NCBI taxonomy): Bacteria > Pseudomonadati > Pseudomonadota > Gammaproteobacteria > Oceanospirillales > Oceanospirillaceae > Marinomonas > Marinomonas sp. CT5. Next base: position 2,765,678 of record NZ_CP025572.1, read on the forward strand.
ATGTAATATCCCAAATCCGCTACGTTATTTCACATAGATAAGTAACCGAGCCTTACCAGAAAATTCGCCTTTGAAAGTCACCTAATAGAGAGCCAAAACGTCCCAAAAAATCATATTTTATTTTTTAAAATCATACAGTTAATAAATAAAAACCCTCAGTTATGAACTGGATCTAATCATAGACACAGCACAACCAAAAAATAAATGAACTTGAATATCAAATTTCATAATTGAGCAAAAAAGCATATACAGCAATGATCAAGCCACTAAAAGTTTGTTGTCAAAGTGGATTAGAGACAAATTACTTAAAATCTACTTAACAGCTTAATCATTGAATTTAAAAAGATAATTAAGACGTTTAAAAGACGCACTTTATTCCATATAAAAAAAGCACAAGCGATAAAATAAAAGCACGATCACATTAATAATAAAAAAGGACGTTCTTTATGTACCAGCAAAATAATAAGCATACTAAACCTAATAGAACAAATTGGAAAAAACTCTTTTATCCAGTCGCCATTGCGGCCTCTCTTACTTCTTCCTTCTCTTGGGCGGATACGACCATTCGTATGCTTCACCTTGAAGCGGACCCCAAAGTGGTTGCCATTTGGGAACAAGTCGCAAAAGACTATGAAAAAGCCAACCCAGGCCAACACGTCAAACTAGAGTATTTAGAAAACGAAGCCTTCAAACAAAAACTGCCAACACTGCTTCAATCCAATCAGCGCCCTGACATCTTCTACAGCTGGGGTGGCGGAAACTTTCAAACTCGTGTTGATGCGGGTCTGTTAAAAGACGTTACGAAAGAAATGCAAGACATCAAATCCAGATTCTCTGAAGCCAGCTTTGATGCCTACAACTATCATGGCAAGCAATATGGCCTTCCCTACATGGTGAGCCAAGTGGGTTTTTGGTACAACAAAAGCCTGTTCCAAAAAGCCGGTGTAGACGCCGATAAGATTATCACTTGGGATGACTTTTTAGCCGCCATCCAAAAACTCCAAGCCGCCGGTATTACGCCTATTACCACCGCGGGTGGTGATAAGTGGCCAGTGCAATTTTATTGGGCGCTACTGACTATGCGCCAAGCTGGTCAGCAAGGTATTCAAGATGCCATTGACAAAAAAGGCGATGGCTTCGCGGGTAAAGACTTCATCAAAGCGGGCGAAGAGCTAAAACGTTTAGTCGACCTAAAACCCTTCCAACCTGGCTATTTAGCCGCATCCTTTGGAGACTCATCAGGTAACTTTGGTGATGGCAAAGCCGCTATGCAGCTAATGGGAGATTGGAACTACTTATTCCAAGCTCAACAATCTATTACCGGCAAAGGCGTGGGCGATAAAAACTTAGGTTGGATGAACTTCCCTATTCTAAAAGATGGCAAAGGCAAAGCGACCGATACGCTAGGTGGTATTGCCGGTTGGGTTTTAACCGCCCAAGCCAGCCCTGAAGCCGTTCAATGGTTGAAGTATTTCTCGAATATCGAAATGCAGAAACACCTGGCCAAAATCAATATGATCATTCCCGTTGTCAAAGGCGCTGATAGCGCGATTGAAAACCCTTTCAAGAAGCGTATTGCGCAAAACATTGCCAACTCAACTTGGCACCAGTTGTTTTATGATCAAGCCTTTGGTGCCAATGTTGGTAGCGTGGTGAATGATGTCTCTGTAGGTATTGTTAGTGACTCGCTCACTCCAGAAGAAGCCGCTGAACAAGTGCAAGAAGCGTGGGAATTTGAATAACGCGAACTAAGCACGAATCGATCCATACAGCCAACTCAGGTTGGCTGTTATCTCTTTCATGAGGCTTGCTATGAGTAATGATGTCACCACTATTGAAAATCGCTCCAGTACTTCTTCGAATCAAAACGTGTCTCGCTGGTTTAAAAAAAACAATCACGGCAATCGCCTACTGACACTCGTATTATTTTTGCCACCCGCCCTATTACTTTTTACCATTTTTGTCATTTTGCCCATTGGTGAAGCGGGTTATTACAGTTTATTCCGCTGGAATGGTTATGGAGAGCCGAGCAAATGGGTGGAATTCAGTAACTACATTCGTCTATTCAAACACAGTGCGTTTGAAACGGCGGTGTGGAATACACTCAAAATAATTATTGTTTCACTGATTATTCAACTGCCCTTGGCTTTGATTATCGCCCTTTCTATCTACAAAAAAAGCTGGGCCAACAGTCTATTCCGTTTGATTTTCTTTTTGCCTTATATTTTGGCCGAAGTGGCCGCAGGGCTTATTTGGCGTTTTGTTTTTGATGGCGATTACGGCGTGATGGCAAAATTTACCGAGGCGCTTAATACCGACACTTGGTACATTTTGGCGGATAAAAACTGGGCATTTGTTGCCATTTTAGTGGTGCTTGTTTGGAAATATTTTGGCTTCCATATGATGATTTACATCGCGGCTTTGCAAGGCGTTCCAAAAGACCTTATCGAAGCGAGCAAGTTAGATGGCGCGAGCCGTTTTCAGGCGATTTGGTATGTGAAGATTCCGCTCATTATGTCGGGCATCACCATCTCCATCTTTTTCAGTATTTTGGGGGCGCTACAAACCTTCGATCTGATTATGCCGCTTACTGGCGGTGGCCCATCTCATAGTACTCACACCTTGGTTTCTTACCTCTACACCTTTGGTATTACCAGAATGAATGTTGGCTTTGGTAGTGCGGTGGGTGTGGTGTTGTTTATATGCTGTGTGATTTTTGCCTTCACGTATCAAAGCACCATTATGAAAGACAAAAAATAAAAGGAACACCCTATGTTAGCAATGCGAAGAATATCTTGGGGAAAATACATCTTCTTAATCTTGGTCGCGGGCTTTGTCTTAGTGCCTATGTTTGCCACTGTGCTCGGTGGGTTCAAAAGCTTAGGCGAATTACGCACCAACCCATTTGGCTTGCCAGATGTGTGGGAGTTTGAATATTACGCACAGGTTTTTGCCGATGGTTCCATTTGGCAGCTGATGAAAAACTCACTGATTATTGCGTTTTTCTCGGTGCTACTGACCATTATCATCGGCACCATGACCGCGTTTACCTTTTCTCATATTAAGTTTGCGGGCTACAAATACATTTATAACTACTTCTTAATTGGCATGATGTTTCCAGCGGCCGCGGCGATACTTCCCTTGTTTCTAAAGATTCGTGATCTGGGTCTATTGGACAGTTTATCTGGCGTCGTTATTCCCCAAGTGGCATTCGGGTTAGGCTTCAGTATTTTGTTGTTCCGCACCTTTTTCGAACAGCTGCCCGCTGAGCTGTTTGATGCCGCTCGCGTCGATGGCTGTAGTTACATCAAATTTTATTGGCATGTGATCCTGCCACTCTCTACCCCAATTCTTGCCACCGTTGGCGTCTTTGTCTTGGTGGCAAGCTGGAACAATTACTTGCTGCCTTTGCTGGTACTGAATACGGAACAACAATACCCATGGACGCTAGGCATCATGCAATATCGTGGCGAATATGGCATCGAATGGAACCGAATCTTGGCCTATGTCACTGTGACCATCAGCCCTGCCATCGTATTTTTCTTGTTTGCTCAAAAATACATTGTCGAAGGCTTAACGGGCGGTGCGGTAAAAGGTTAACCCAATTACATAGAATAATAAGGAAGAATGTTGTGGCTTCTGTTGAATTTAAACATGTTGAAAAAGTCTATTCAGGTGATGTGCATACCGTTAAAGACTTTAATCTAAAAATTAATGACGGTGAATTTATTGTCTTCCTTGGCCCATCTGGCTGTGGCAAGTCGACCACCTTAAGAATGCTCGCTGGCCTAGAAGACATCTCTGGTGGTGAAATTCTTATCAATAATAAAGTCGTCAATGAGCTAGAGCCCATCGAACGTGACATCGCCATGGTGTTCCAAAGCTACGCGCTTTATCCGCACATGTCGGTTTATCAAAATATTGCCTTTGCCTTAAAACTGGCTGGAATGAGCAAAGCTGACATCGATGAAAAAGTTCGTCCCGTTGCTGACATGTTGCAATTAACCCCTTTGCTGGACCGCAAACCCAAAGCGCTTTCTGGTGGCCAACGTCAGCGCGTGGCAATGGGACGTGCCATGGTAAGAACCCCAGAAGTGTTTTTATTCGACGAGCCGCTTTCTAACTTAGATGCAAAACTGCGAAACTCCATGCGAGCGGAAATTAAAGCACTGCATAAGAAAATGAAGAAAACCACCATTTATGTGACACACGATCAGGTGGAAGCCATGACGCTGGCAGATCGTATCGTGATATTGCGTGATGGCAAAGTCGAGCAAGTAGGCACGCCTAGAGAGATTTATCACTCCCCTGCCAATAAGTTTGTCGCCGGTTTTATTGGCAGCCCAGCAATGAACTTCATTCCAGTGGCTTTAAACAAACAAGAAGGCTGGCAGGTGGATCTTGCAGGACAAACATTACCCTTGCTGGGTGACGTTGACGACCATCAATCCAGTGCTAACGCGACCTTGGGGATTCGCCCTTGTGATATTCATATCACGCCAGATTTACTTAGTAATCCGTTAGTCATCAAAGGCAAGGTGGAGAATTTAGAATTGCTTGGCTCAACGATCCAGCTGACAAGTCGCTTGGGTGAGAGCCAAATCACCGTTGAAGCCCCATCCAGTCATATAGTCAATGAAGATGATGAAGCCAACTTTTATATTGATGAGTCACGTCTTCACATGTTCAACGACCAATCTGGGCTGTCTATTTACAAACCCAAAGGCAAACCTGAATCGGTTGTCAGTCAATAAAAGCTCAACATCGTTGGGCAAGCTCCATGATGGGCTTGTCCAACGTGATTAAATGGCACTTCGGCTTCGGTATAGGGCAGCATGTTCGAGACAATATTCCCCGGCTAGTTCTTGCATCACCTGAACATCTTGTAACATTTCGGGTGGTTTCCCGTACGCTAACACGGTAATTTCGTCGCCGGATTCCAAGCAAACAACAGGCAGGCTAACTTTACGATAACCATCTATCGCCGTAATTCTTTCCAATGTGTCCATCTCGGCTAAAACGTCATCGGTCACTTCAAACACCTGTCCTTTCACAGGATGCCCTTTGCCTTCCTGCAACACCAACCAAGGCGAACACCGCTCGCCTACCAGATATAAGGGGTAACATGCTTTGGTTGCAAAATCCCCACGGTAACGAATGCCTTTATTCGTTTTAAAATTAGGAAAACCTTCCTTCAAAGTTCCAAATACAAACACTTTAGGCATCTAGTTTGCTCCTTTTTAGCGAGTAATTTGCCCTATTAACCAATTAACAAATACTTCAATTCTCGGATCTTTCTTCGGATCATCCAATGTTAAAATCGCATAATCATATCCTGTAGATTGCATACCTAATGGTGCAATAAGCCGTTGCGTCTTTAAGTCATCTTCTACGAGTGGGATAGATCCAATTGCCATACCTAGTTGTTCTTGTGCGGCCTGCAAAGCATAAAAGAAATGATCAAAATACTGCTCATTTTTTGGAGCCAGATTTTCCATTCCATTAGCCTGTTTCCAGTCATTCCATGCATTGGGCCGAGTACGACTGTGTAACCAACTAGCCTTGTTTACATCTTTCTCAACACCATCCCAATAAACTTGAGAGCAAACAGGACCGGATGATTCAGCACAAAGTGTCGTTACTTGATAATCTTCATGGAAGCCAAAGTCCATGCGTCGAATCGCAATATCACAATTTTCCGATAAGAGATCAATCGGACCACCCGCCATCCGTAGGTCTATATTCAGTTCTGGACACAATTCCCGAAAAGTACCCAAGCGAGGCATTAACCAACGCATGGCTAAACTGGGTTCGCACGACACAGTAAGAAATGGCGATGAGCTATCATGACGGTGGATTTCTTCCACTGTATGACTCAGTGCATCTAACGTTTCAGATGTAGTTTTTAACAACCTTTGCCCAGCTGACGTGAGATACACTCGTCGATTACGCCGAACAAATAACTGCACACCAATACGGTCTTCTATTTGCGCAACCGCTCGACTAATCGCACCGTGAGTTAAATGAAGCTCTTGGGCTGCACGAGAGAAACTTTGATGCCGTGCAGCCGCTTCGAAAGCGGTCAAAGCACCTAGAGGAGGTAATCGCCTTTTTGTGTGATTATTACTCACAATATACTCCACTTTCTTTCGATTTTATTTGTTTACTCGCGAGTTCATACTCTTATTATTCACACATTAGAGTATCTTCCTATGTTAAATATCAATCAATTTGAATTGTATTCTGTGGTCATCATTACATTATTGGCCGTTATAAGCCCTGGACCAGACTTTGCCATGGTATCGAGAATTTCCTTACTACAAGGACGAAGAGAAGGCATTTTAAGCGCTTTAGGGATTAGCGCCGCGATCAGCGTACATTTGACTTATACTCTATTGGGATTGGGCATTGTTTTTGCCAACAATGTTTGGGTTTTAAATACGCTACGATATCTGGGGGCAATGTATTTAATTTGGTTGGGCATTTCCGCCCTATGGCCGGATATAAAAGCACTTTTTTATAGAACAAAATTTAACCAGCCAACGGAGCCATTAAAAAGTGAAAATCCTTATCAAAATGAACTAAGCAGAAACAGCTCAGCTTTTTGGTCTGGTTTTGCTTGCAACGCACTCAACCCAAAAACCATGTTATTTATCGTTTCTTTATTTAGCCAAGTAATTTCTACAGATACCTCTTTACTAATGGAGCTGGGTTACGGTGCTTACATCGCTTTAGCGCATCTTGTTTGGTTCGCGTTAGTGGCCTGTTTATTAACATCAGCAAGCATTCAACAAAAAGTTCTGGTCTTTAAAGTATGGATCGAAAGAGTCACTGGTGTCCTAATGACAACACTTGGTTTACGTCTGTTAATGAATAGCCCTTAGGAAAAGTAAAACGCCTTGTCACGACTTTCGCTCTGAAGCCGCAATATCATTATGGCTTCTTAAAAAAGACAGGTGTTTAGCATAAAAGACCTTTTCTGTAGCGCCGTGCTGTAAGGCTTTTTTATAAATTGAAGCAACAAAAATATCGGCAAGACTAAAATGCAGGCCTATCGCATAGTTAGACTCAAGACAAATACTAGAGCTTAATGTATCAAGACATTGAGTAATCCATTCACCTCGAAGCGCTTGTTTTGACACATCATCCAGCTCTGGACGCAAAAACCTAAGCACTGTCTTATTTTGCGGTGAATGAATACTTGAATTCACGTACTCACAAACACGGCGAACTTGAGCTCTCTCAAAAGACGTATTACCCAGCAAAGAACGACCGGAGAAGCACTCTTCAAGATACTCCAAGATCGCCATTGATTCTGACAAGATAACACCATTAACTGATAGGGAGGGCACATAACCAAACGGGTTGATATCTAGATAACTTGTCGCTAATTCTTCCGAACTGATCTCAATACGTTGATAAGAAATTTCCTTGTAATTAAGCGCCCATTCGACTCTTTCTGAACTATTTGAGCCATTTGCACTGTATAAAACCACTTCCATACCTTCTCCCATATGGCCTTTTTACTCATTTATACTAAAACGCCGTTTTATCAAACACCAGCGTGAAATGTTAAACAAAAAATTGCGTTCAAAATGCACATAAGTGTGGATGATAAGCAGGTTGATAGAGTTGATCATAATCCACTGGTAAACTTGCTGAATTTACTTTTCATAAGGCTTAAATACTATGTCTACTGCAATAAAATCAGGCTTGAATGTGACCAAGGTCACGGGATTTAGCACGCTATTGATGACGACTTTCTTAGTGGGTTGCAGTGAACCACCAGAACTTCAAACGGTTGAAGGTTACGCCCAAGGTACAACCTATCAAATTAGTTTTTGGTCGGAAGAAGAAGTACCTGTCACCGAAGTACAAACAGAGTTTAACGATACACTGGCTAAAATTGACAAAGAGCTTTCCACTTATCGCCCAGATTCCTTTATTTCAGAATTTAACCGCAGTCCTTCCGTTGGCTGGCAGCCAGTATCTGAAGATTTTGTTGAACTAGTAAAAATTGCCCAAAACATACACGCCAATTCAGAAGGCTGTTACGATCCTACGGTTGGTCCTTTGTTCGACTTATGGGGATTCAAAACCGACAAACTTCACGTACCTACGCCAGAAGAGCTCACAGCACTTAAAGCAGAAATCGGCATAGATAAAATCGAAGTAGACGAAGAAAATTTACGGATACGCAAAACTCGCCCTTTTCTTCAGCTTGATTTCTCTTCTATGGGTGAAGGTTACACCATTGGTAAGTTGAGCCAAGTACTGGAATACAAAGGCTACGATAACTACATGGTGCAGTTTGGTGGCGATATGAAGATTAAAGGACATAAGCCAAATGGTGACCAATGGCGGGTGGCAATTCAAAGCCCTATTCCATCCACTGAAGGCGGCCCAAAAGTATACAAAGTTATTACGGTGAAAAACGAAGACGGCGTGACCTTGGATACATCAGGCACATATAACCGTCATTTCGATGAAAACGGTGTGGAGTACTCTCACATTCTTAATCCTAGCACCGGCAAGCCCATCACTCACGATCTCGTTTCTGCCTCGGTATTTGGCACAGACCCGAAAGTCAGCGATGCATGGGCTACGGCTATGTTATGTCTTGGCCCTGTGGAAGGTGCAAAAATCGCCAAAAATGAAAACCTAGAAGTCTTCTTCATTGAAAGAAAGAACGACAAACTAGTGAACTCCAGCAGCGATGCTTTGCTTAAAACAGACAGAGTAAAGTTTGATTAATGTATCCATTCGACAAACAAAAAAGACCGACTAGCTTTGCTACTTGGTCTTTTTCATTAAGTATTAGTGCATCATTACACATCGGGAATCAATCGTTTACCAATACTAGTAACACTGTCAGGGGTATAGCCTTGTTTATCATAAAATGCCAGAACCTGCGCATTAGAAGAGCGAACAACGATATTCAGTTTAGGACAACCTAACCCCGTCAATACTGTTTCAATATGCTGCATTACATCTTTGCCATAGCCTTTACCTTGGTGATCTGGAGAAATGGCCAAATAAAATACAGATCCCCTATGCCCATCATACCCAGCCATCGCCGAAGCAATGACCTCTCCGCTTTCTGTATCCTCTCCGACAAAAAACAAATCTGGTTGATAAGCTAGCTTTCTGCTGATGTCTTTATCTGGATCATTCCAGGGCTTCGTTAAATCACAGCGTTGCCACAAAGACTTTACAGCTTCTCTGTCATTTTGGGTAAATAGTCTTATTTTCATACTCCGAATCCTTTTATATTTAAAAGAGAGTAATAATCTAATCAATATCCTAATACATACCAATTACTCATAAATTAGCATGCTTGTTTTTCTTTACTAAGTGAACAAACAAACACTTCGCCCCCAGTACGATTCGAACCTTTCTTGGCAGTGCGATCATGCTTTCTTACCTTGTTCTGCTTTAAGTGGTGGCGAGCGTATGAAAGTGGCATTACTAATCACCAGCTACCTAGCGAAGGAATCTTGATTCTCGATGGAACAGACAATCACCTAGATCTTGATAGCCAAGACCAACTCAGCAACCCTAGACAATTATCAAGGTGCATAGATCTTCTAACACATCAAAATGGCTGGATTAGAGCGGATAAGGTCATGATAATCAGTAGTTAAATAAAAGAAATTAGAAGCTCTAAAAATAAGAAGGTTGCAGACATAAAAAATGGAATGTCTGAAGAATAAACAGACATTCCATTTTATTAATACAAACAGGACGTGCTTTTTAAAAACCTAACAGTAAACAGCGAACTTTACTTCGCCATCACGGCTTTATTAATCTTTCAAACGTATGATCCGCCATACCTGCCGATAGTCCACCATCAACATTTATCGACTGCCCCGTTATATAGCTGCAATCCGAAGCCGCTAAAAAATGACACAGTGCCGCCACTTCCTCAGGTTGACCAACCCTACTCATGGGGCTAGTTCGCTCGGTCATTATGACTTCAGGATGGTCTGGTGTGAGCATTTCAGTCCATATTGAAGCAGGGCAAATGGCATTCACACGAATCTTTCTCGGTACCAGCTCCATGGCCGCCACTCGGGTTAAGCTGCATACCGCCGACTTTGTTGCCGAATATTGCCCATAACCGGGATAGCCCACTTTAGAAACGTCAGAAGATGTATTGATAATTGAGCCACCATCATTCATATGAAGTGGTGCAAAGCGCAAGCCGTTGTAAACAGCTTTAACATTAATCTCCAAGATGCGTTGAAATTCATCAGCACTTTGCTCGGCAATCGTTGGGCCAGAATTTTCAATTCCGGCATTATTCATAACAATGTCGAGCTTCCCAAGACGCTTTTCCGCTTCGGCAAAACATGCGCGCAATTGTTTTTCATCGGTCACATCCGCTTGCAGAAATATTCCGTTTATTTCATTCGCGAGATTTTCGCCATCACGGCGACCAACAATCGCCACCTTAGCGCCTGCTGCGGCAAAACGTCTTGCCGTCGCCAAGCCAATTCCAGACGTACCACCAGTAATGAGCGCATTTAACCCTTCGAGAGAGAACATTCAAACCTCCATTTTGTATCGACGAAAATACCCGCATGGTATTAATGACATGTTATCAACGCCCTGATTTTGAAAGCGCATGCATCAGGTGTTCAGAAAAAACCCTCTAGCGGGTCTCCACCTTCATAGTGTTCAAATTGCATCAAAGCACCGATGAAGAGATTATGCAGATCAACTTGAGAACCGATATCAAGCTTTTTGTAGCTGTTGCGCAAATGAACCCTTACTGTTCCCGGCGAAATAAACAGTTTTTCCGCAATGGCGGCAGGAGAATACCCCTGCAATACCATTCGAATCACCGCACACTCCCGCTCGGTCAGTTTTGAAGAACCAAAATTGGCCAATGCCTGGTCCAACTGGCGATTAAGCGGCTTCGAGAGCTGTTCGCCCCAATGTTGTTGGCAGAGCATATCAATGAGAGGCGTTAGCGTTTCAAGCAGTTTCTGTTCCGATAGATTTAAACGAGACGAACTATCTTTGCCATGACCAATGCTCAGATGCAGAAACTGTCCTCCTGGGAAGATAATCAGGTAACCACATTCATCTTCTAGTCCGATCTTAACCAAATACTGCTTATAGAATTCACTTTGACGAAAGCCATCAGGCACGAGTTCGTCATAAGTGAAAAATTGGCTTTGTGTCAGCTCGACACTCGCTCGGTAAAATGGATCAAGCAAATAGGCACCCGCAAGATACATATCAATGGACTGGTTACCTATCTGCTCGTTTTTTTCCGAAACTAGAACTTCTGGCTTATCCTCAAAGAGGATTAGCGTCATCTCATCTCCTGGTACAAATTGCTTAATCACTTCAATCAGCAATTGCGGAAAGTCGTCACTCCCAATCTTTGGAACGAGCTGAACCAAGCCTTCAGACAAACGGCCAATCATTGTCAACGCGGTTGGGGGTATTGTTCTGCTCATCAGTACCTCATTTGTATGTGTCTGCCACTGTTTGTTGCAGAACAAGCAACGCCACCCAGCAACAAAAAATTATAACTGCATGATAACGGTTTTTACCTGCAGGAAGTGCTCTAATTGCTCTGGCCCCAAATCACGACCAATTCCCGACTGCTTGTAACCGCCAAATGGCAAGGAAGAATCCATCGCATCATGGGTGTTTACAAACACGGTACCGGCTTCCATTTTTTTAATCAGTCGATGTGCTCGGCTAACATCTTGAGTAAAGACCGAAGCCGTCAGACCATAGTCCGAATCATTCGCTAGACGAATAGCCTCTTCTTCTGTATCAAATGGAATCACCGCAAGCACTGGACCAAAGATCTCTTCTCGCACGATCTTCATTGAATTATTACAATCAGCAAATACGGTGGCTTGCATATAATAACCAGGACGATCCATTTGCTCACCGCCACACACGAGTCGAGCGCCTTCGGCTATACCCGATTGAATATAATTCAGTATCTTATCCAATTGACCACGACTAATCTGTGGCCCTTGCGTAGTGCTGATATCAAGCGGATCACCTGTCACCATACCATTGGCCGCTTCAGCAACCGCTGCGACAGCTTGTTCATAAAGACCACGCTGAACATATAAACGTGAACCAGCAGAGCAAGTCTGGCCGGAATTAAAGAAGACGGACTGCAGTGTTCCTGTAACGATATCTTCTAGGTTTGCATCATCAAAGGCAACCATCGCAGACTTTCCACCCAACTCCAACGTGGCTGGATTCATATTCTCCAAAGCGGCTTTACCTACCAGCTTACCGACAGGTGTAGAACCTGTGAAGGATACTTTATTGATTCCAGGGTGACTGGCAAGCGGGCTACCTATTTCTACCCCTGTACCGATAACAATATTAACCACACCATCTGGCAATCCCGCTTCCTTCCAGATTCTCATCAAATAAATCATACTCATAGGAGTGATCTCAGCGGGCTTCAGCACAATAGTACAACCCACTACCAGCGGCGCGCACATTTTCCACATTGCCATATTCAAAGGCCAGTTCCATGGAACAATGGCACCGACAACGCCAATAGGTTCTTTCAGAGTAAAGCCAAATGCTTCCCCCGGACAAGAAACATTACGAGTATGACCTTCAATCTTGGTCGTCCATCCGGCCATGTAACGTAAGAAGTCAATTGATCCTGCGATATCAACTTCATGACAACCACTGATTGCTTTACCAGCATCAATCGCTTCCAATTCAGCCAAGGTTTGAGCATGCTCTTCCATAACATCAGCCATGCGAAATAATAGTGCTTGCCGTTCATTCGGTTTCATTTCTGCCCAGGGTCCGCTACGAAAAGCGCGATTAGCTGCTGCAATGGCTTGGTCCAAATCCCCGAGCGTGGCTTTAGGAACGGTTAGCAAATGCGCCCCAGAAGAAGGATCTTCTACATTCAGTGTTGCACCATCTTCACTATCAACGAATTGGCCATCAATAAACATCTTCTGATGACCGGCTTCAAGAAAAGCACGGGTCTGTGGCGTTACATGGTATTTGTCCAGCATTGCTTTAATCGTCTCATTCATAACGGGTCTCGTCTTGTTTTTTTGTGGAAATCAAACGAATAGAGTTGATTGGATGAGTAACAAGACTCTCTTGCCGCTCAACACTCACTTTCGTAGACTACTCTGAATCCCCCCGAGCCAAAGCGGTATACCCTTTGCAGGGTATTTTTAGGCGTACATTACTTGTCAATTACGCCATAGAGGTTATTTTCTTTCTTTGTTTTTCAACCCAGACTTCATTTCTTCTTCATCTCAGAATAATTTTATGACCTGAGGCGAACCAAGCAAACCGCGACTATCTATTAGCGACTACTTATTCTTGAAAGGATAACAACATGACAAATAATTCATCTCTGGCTAGCCGAAATCCACCTCGGTTTGAACTTTCCCAGATAAAATCCCTGGTTCAGGAATTGTATGGTTTAGAAGGTAGCTTCACAGCACTTAATAGCGAGCGAGACTTAGCTTGGCTAGTTCGCAACGAAGAGGGACCTCTAGGGGTTATTAAAATCTCCAATGCGCAGGAGCCCGAGGGCATTGTTGACCTACAGATTAAAGCCGTTGAACATATTCTTGAGCAAGAACCAACATTGGCCGTTCCTCCAACCGTTGCGACCAAACAAGGTCGAACTTATGAGTGGATTACATCGGGTCTGAGCGGTGAGCGCCACATGATCCGTCTAATAGCGTTTATGGATGGCCGTGTAGTCGAAAACACACCCGAAGCTTATTGTGATGAGTATTACTTTAATATCGGTGCCACCATGGGTCGTATAAATTCAGCTCTGCAAAGCTTTTATCATCCCTATGCAGGGAGCAACCAGCACCTTTGGGATCTTGGACATTGTCTACAGTTACGTGACATGCTCCCCGGTCTACCCGAAGGACAGTTGCGTGATCTGCAAACGGCTATCCTAGATAAAGCAGAGCAACAGATATTACCGGCGCTAAAAAAGACCCGCTGTCAACTGGTACATCAGGACGCTAATGACGCCAATGTCATGGTCACTCATAACGATGCAACTCAAATCGCCGCCGTTTTGGATTTCGGAGATGTGGGCTTTAACAGCATCTTAGCGGAAATCGTTACCATTGCAGAAACCTACGCTGAAGGCGAAGAAGACCCCATTCGCCCTTTACTACATGTTGCTCAAGGATATGACAGCGCTTACCCACTTACAGGGCAAGAAGTCGACCTACTGTTTGATGTTATGCGTCTACGATTGGCCATGGCCTCCATCATAATCAACTACCGTAAACTTAACGATCCCGAAGCAGGAACGCATCTTGAAGATCGCTTTTTTACAAAAATGCTCTTAAAGCTAGAGGAAATGGGCCAAGAAACGGTCACGCGCCGATTACGTGAAGCCCTTCGCTTCCCTGTTTACAGCCCAGTTGACAACCAAGGTCAGCCGTTTTCGAACCAACAAGATGAGCTTATCCTGCATAGAGAACGGAACCTAGGCAAAATCTGGCACTTTTATGATCAGCCGTTGCACATCACCCGAGCTCAAGGGGGTTGGATGTACAGTGCTGATGGCACAGCCTATCTTGATGCCTACAACAATGTGCCGCAAATGGGCCATTGCCACCCGCATATTGTGAAAGCCATCGCTCGCCAAGCCGAAGCGTTAAATACCAATACGCGCTATATGTGTGACATTGTTGCTGACTATGCAGCAAGACTGACCAAAGACCTACCCGATCATTTGGACACCTGTATTTTTGTCAACTCAGGCAGTGAAGCTAACGATTTGGCAATACAAATCGCCCAGTCCTTAAGTGGGCATAAAGGCGGATTAGTTCTAGATAACGCCTATCATGGCTGTACTGAATTGACGACGAAATATTCACCTGAGTCTTGGCAACACTTGCCCGATGCTCTGCACCCACAACAAATCGAACGCTTGATTGAACCCGATATGTACAATGGTCCTTATGCGGATGAAAGCAATGCAGCTGAACGTTACGCAGCGGATGCGGATCGCGCCATTGATGACTTGGCTAAGCGTGGTTTTAAACCTGCGGCATTAGTGCTTGATACCGCCATGTGCGCCCATGGTGTGATCACTCCACCTGACCAGTATTTTGACCTCATTGCCGAAAAAACGCGTGCGGCAGGTGGTTATGTTATTGCCGATGAAGTTCAAGCTGGACTTGGACGCATGGGCTCATTCTGGGGCTTCATGGGCGCAGGACTTAGCTCAGAAAAAGTCGACTTTATCACCATGGGCAAACCCGTCGCTAATGGCCACCCACTGGGTGTGGTGATTCTATCCAGCAAGATGATGGAGCAATTTATTGGTGGTACCCACCCTCTTCTATTTAGCACCTTTGGCGGAAATACCGTTGCCTGTGCCGCCGGCATGGCCGTACTGGATGTGATTGAGCGAGAAAACCTTGTTCAGAAATCCAACCAAGTGGGCGATTTGTTACGCATGAGACTACGCCAGTTGGCAGAAAAACACCCTCTGATTGGCGATATCCGTGGACGTGGTATGTTGGTTGGGATTGAATTAGTCACTTGTCGAGATCAACGCACACCAGCGATAGAAGAGACGGAATTGCTGATTAAAGAGATGATTCAACGCAAGGTGATGATTGGCAAATCTCTACCCGGCACACTCAAAATTCGCCCATCACTCTCATGGGGGAATGAAGAAGTGGATTTCTTTATCAAGGCGATGGACGAAAGCCTACAAAAGCTGAGTTAAATGAGCCGTTAGTGACCTGACATCACTCTCATAAAAAATGCCTTCTGTCCCATAAAAGACAGAAGGCATTTTTGTATTCATAGCCGAACATTGGCTAACTTAAAGCGTGCTCTTCAAACCAAGCTCTAAACCTCGAACTTCTGCTAGGCCTTTCATACGGCCCAACTTTGAATAACCAGGTTTGGCATTCTTATCAAGATCATTCAAAATCTGATGACCATGATCTGGACGCATAGGAATCAAGCTTGGGGCGTTGTTGTCTTGGCG
This sequence comes from Marinomonas sp. CT5, assembly GCF_018336975.1. Classification (NCBI taxonomy): domain Bacteria; kingdom Pseudomonadati; phylum Pseudomonadota; class Gammaproteobacteria; order Oceanospirillales; family Oceanospirillaceae; genus Marinomonas; species Marinomonas sp. CT5. The sequence goes on from NZ_CP025572.1 coordinate 2,781,687, forward strand.
TTTTTTCTCCTCCACCAACAAGGCACGAACCACACCAACCATGTCTACATCGCCACCAAGGTGAGACGCTTCATGGAAGCTGCCCGCGACTTCCTCACGCTTAGTTGAGCGCAGATGCGTAAAGAAAATATTCGAGCCAAAGCGTTGCACCATATCAACAAGATCATTGTCAGCACGAACACCATAAGACCCCGTACACAAAGTAATGCCATTAACAGGGCTTGGCACAGCACCTAACAACCACTCAATGTCATCTTTCACTGAAACAACACGAGGTAGACCAAGGATAGGACGCGGTGGATCATCAGGATGAACCGCCAAACGTAAACCACCTTGTTCAGCGGCAGGCACGATTTCTTCTAAGAAAAGCTTCAGGTGTTCACGAAGTTTGTCTTTATCAATACCAGCGTATTCATCTAATTTAGAGCGGAACTGCTCTAGGGTGTAACTTTCTTCTGACCCTGGAAGACCCGCGATGATGTTTGCCACTAAACGGTCTTTATCTTCTGGCTTCAAGTTTTCTAAAAAGACTTTTGCTTGCGCTTTTTCTTCGTCACTGTATTCATTTTCAGCACCTTTACGCTCTAAAATATACAGTTCAAATGCGGCAAAAGCGGTTTGGTCAAAACGTAATGCGCGGGAGCCGTCTGGCAGCTCATAATCCAAATCAGTACGAGTCCAATCCAGCACAGGCATAAAGTTGTAGCACACGGTATCAATGCCACATTCAGCCAAGTTAAGCAGTGTTTGCTTATAATTCTCGATATACTCTAGGTATTTCCCGGTGCGCTTTTTAATGTCTTCATGAACAGGCACGCTTTCCACCACAGACCAACGCAGTGAATGCGATTCGATCATGTCTTTACGCGCTTTAATTGCCTCTACTGGCCATACTTCGCCATTAGGAATTTCATGCAAAGCCGTTACCACACCTGTGGCTCCTGTCTGACGAATATCCGTCAAAGTTGTTTCATCGTTTGGGCCAAACCAACGCCAAGTATGTTCCATTTTATCCTCCGAAATTCGCAGTATCGCTGCTGTTAAATGACAGACATTCAGCAACACCACTTGAAATAAGTGTTTGATAAGCTTTCAACACAGCCTTAGAAAACGACTCGTTTTGGCTGAGCGTTTTAGAAAAAATATCCTTCTGTTTCAAAGCCTCACGAATCAAGCTTGCAGAATCTGAACAGCGGTCATGAAGTTCATGTAGTGTTTGTGCCATTGGGTCATCCACCTTGTGCTTATTACCTTCAAGGTCTTCACCACGAACATAAAACAGCCAAGCCGCCACCCCTAATGTGGTTGCCGAAAGAACACGCTCTTCCTCACTAGACAAACGCTCTTCTGCGCCGTTTAGCCAACGTTGGGGGATTTTTTGTGAGCCATCCATCGCAATCTGCGACAACTGATGCTGCAAGCTGTCATTAGCAAAACGACTGATTAAGCTTTCAATGTATTCACGAACCTTAACTTCCTCTGGCAGATCCAAAGTGGGTGCGGCTTCAACACTCATGTAGTGACGAATCAAGGCGGCAAACTTTTCATCTGCCACAGCTTGCGCCACGGTCTTGTATTTCGCTGCTAAGCCAACATAGGCCAACAAGGAATGACTGCCGTTTAATAAACGAAGTTTCATGGTTTCAAACGGGTGAACGTCTTCCACCATTTGTACGCCATCGTGTTCCCAATCGGGTCGACCTTGGGGAAAATTGTCCTCCACAACCCATTGACTAAAAGCTTCACACATCACGGCGTTTTCATCGTGACAATTCAGCTCCTGCTGCAAGCGCTCACGAGAAGCGTCAGACATAGCAGGCACAATTCTGTCGACCATGGAGCTCGGAAAAGCCACATTGTCATGAATCCATTGGGCGAACGCTTTTGAGCGGTGCTCAGCCAACCCACACACCGCTTGGCGAGTTAAGTTGCCATTGTTTGGCATGTTGTCACAAGACAAGATGGTAAACGGCGGTAAGCCCAAATCTTTTCTGCGATACAAGGCTTCGACAAGTATTCCCGGTGCGGTTTTAGGCGCCGTAGGATTTGCAATATCGTGCTGAATACTTGGATCATCTTGGCGCAATGTCTTATCCGCCGGTGCTAGGTAATAACCTTTTTCGGTCACGGTTAAAGTGACAATTTTGGTCTTCTCTGAAACCAGCTTTGCGAATAAAGGCTCTTTATCTTCCCCTGCAAACAAAGCATCACGAATCGCGTTGACTTCTCGTAGTTCTACGTTCTTACTGTCTTGGTATTCGGCTATATGGTAGCGACAGTCATTGGCTTTTAGCTGATCAACCAACTGCGTATTGGAACGGATATTCACCGCACAAATGCCCCAATCACCACCTTGATGCCGATTAAGGTTTTTCTCTATGTAAACCGCTTGGTGAGCACGGTGGAAAGCGCCCAAGCCAATGTGAACAATACCAACATCAACCTTTTCAGGTTCGTATAAGCTATTTGTTGTTTTTATCTTGATCATGATGATTCCTTAAGTAAAAAAGCGTCTTAAAATCCAAAGTATTTCTTGGCGTTTTCTGAACAAATCCCTTTCACCATGTCACCCAACAACGCCATATCCGCTGGGGCTTCGCCACGCTCAACCCAGCCACCGATCATGTCGCACAACAAGCGGCGGAAATACTCATGACGGGTATAAGATAAGAAACTACGAGAATCTGTGAGCATGCCAACAAACTGACTTAACAAGCCCATTTGCGCCACACTCGTCAATTGACGCTGCATGCCGTCTAACTGATCGTTAAACCACCAGCCAGAACCAAATTGCACCTTGCCTGCCACACCGCCACCTTGGAAGTTGCCCACCATGGTTGCTAACATTTCGTTGTGCATTGGGTTCAAACAATAAAGAATCGTTTTTGGTAGCTCATTACTTTGGTCCAAAGCATCCAAGAAACCAGATAAAGGTTCGGCAAAGGCGCGGTCATCCATGGAATCAAAGCCTGAATCACCACCAATCAAATTGAACATTCTGGAGGAGTTGTTGCGGCGCGCACCAATGTGCAATTGCATCACCCAACCTTTTTTCGCATATTGCTTGCCTAACCAAACCTGTACAGCACTTGAAAACTGAGCTATTTCAAGTTCTGTCAGCGGTTCATCATCAATACGCTTTGATAAAATAGTGTCTAGCTGTTGCTCACTTGGCTCATTAGCAAAGCGCATGATTTCAATGCCGTGGTCAGCACTTCGGCAACCATGTGCATCAAATACTTCAAGACGTTGAGCCAAGGCATCAATCAAATCACTGAAACGTTTTATGTTGATATCCGCCGCTTTACCCAGTTTATTCAGGTAATCTTTAAAACCAACATGGTCGACTTTAAAAGCACGATCCGGACGCCAACTTGGTGTGACAGCTATATCAAAACTTGTGTCGTCAGCGATGACTTTATGATGCTCTAGACTGTCCGCAGGATCGTCTGTGGTGCCGACCATTTTCACATTCATTTGCTGCATGATGCCGCGTGCAGAAAACGCTGGCTGCTGTAACATTTCATTGCATTGATCCCAAATAGCGTCCGCCGTTTTGGGTGAAAACAACACATCGGTAATGCCAAATGGTCGACGCAACTCTAAGTGCGTCCAATGGTAGATGGGGTTACCAATACACTGAGGGACCGTTTTTGACCACGCTTGATACTTCTCTTTAAAACTGGCGTCACCTGTAATAAAGCGCTCTTCAATGCCGGCTGTTCGCATGGCTCGCCATTTGTAATGGTCAGCCTCTAACCAAATTTCCCCTAAATCGCTAAAACGACGATTCTCGGCTATTTCTTTCGGGTCTAAATGGCAATGGTAATCGTATATTGGCTGAGCGGCCGCGTACTCATGATACAAACGCTTCGCCGTTTCTGTGGTCAGTAAAAAATCTTCCGTCATAAAGTTTTTCATGTCTGTTCCTCGGCTTATTTAAGAGCGTTTAATGCAATAAGTTGTGAGCGCTCAACACGCTTACCATTCACATAGAAAGGACGTTGCTCACTTTCAGGCAAAACAAAACTCAGCTCTTTGTAAGCCGGCTGCCATTCGCCCTCTTGAGAAACCATAAGGTCGATACGCTCTAAATCGGATTTCAGTGTCATATTCAGCATTAGGTATTGACCGTCTAGATAACCCGTCGATAGACCATCATCATCAAATACCGATAGATTCCGCTGCCCTGTCCCTTTAAATGGGAAAACAAGCAACTGACGCTGGGTGTCTTTTTCAGCATCCACATGGGCAATACGGCTACTAGTCGGAATCACACTGCCAGCACGAGCCAAGAGAGGTATTTCTTCTAGAGCGGCTGGTAAGCTGATATCTTGCCCACCCGCATACCAAGTTTTACGATGGAAGTCGTACCAGCCTTCGCCATTATCAGGCAAATACACTTCACGAGTTCGTTGCCCAGGCTCCACCACAGAAGCGACCAATAAGTCTTTACCCAATAAGAAGTCATCGCTTTCTTCATAAGTGCGAACATCGGCCTCATGGTCTAAGAAAGTCGGACGCAACATAGGTTCGTGATCTTTATGCGCTTGCCAAAGTAGATCGTACAAGTACGGCATCAGGCGGTAACGTAACGCCATGGCGTCACGAATGATTGGCGTTACTTCTGGGTACATCCAAGGTTCATTAACCGTTTTGTCATCATTCCAAGAATGGATGGTAAAGCGTGGATGCATGACGCCATTTTGTACCCAGCGAACAAAGAGTTCTTGATCAGGACGATCACCAGAGAAACCACCTACGTCGTGACCAAGGTTGTACAAACCAGAAAGGCTCATACCCACCCCCATACGAATGTTGTAGCGCAAGGTTTGCCAGTTAGTCCGGTTATCACCACTCCACGTTTGCACATAGCGTTGCATACCAGGACAACCAGAACGCGAGATCAAATAAGGTCGTAAATTTGGTGCAAATTCCGTTTGTGCTTCGAAAGAGGCACGCATCATTAATAAAGGCTGTAACGGACGAATTAACTTAATCGGTGTTGATTTACCAAAGCCGACGCAACGAGCATTGCTGTCCCAAACTTCGTATTCATTATTGTCATTCCAAGTGGAATCGATGCCCTTTTCAAGCAATTGCTCAGTGACATTTTGTTTCCACCACTGGATGGTATTTGGGTTGGTGAAATCTAGGTGTGATCCAGAGTCATCCCAAAACTGAGAAGATTCAGGGGCATCAAACTCTGAGTCTTTTATGAATAGATTTTTTGAGGCCACTTCATCAAAGCGTGGATGGTCTTGCAGCAAGCACGGCTTGATATTGGCTGCCAGTTTAAGACCGGCTTGATGAAAGTCTTCACTCAATTTAAGCGGGTTTGGCACCTTGCTGGTGTTCCAATTAAACACATAACGCTTATTGCCAATGGATGTGTAACCTGAAGACAGCTGAAAGGAATCACATGGCATGCTGTGATTGTCACAGTGCTTAATAAAGTCACCAAGCTGCTCTTGCGCGTTCTCAGCATCCGTATAAAGCATGGTGGAGCCACTATAACCAAGACTCCATTTTGGACCGAAAATAGTACGCCCAGTCAAATTCACATAAGACTTGGTGACATCTAGAACTTTTTCGCCATACATGAAGTAGAAATCTAAATCCCCTTCATCTGCGTGATAACTGCGGTAATAGCCATGATAATTATCTAGCTCATTACCTAAATCAAACCAGCTGGTAGAGAGGTTGTCATAGAAAATACCGAAGCTCGCTTGCTCTGTTTTCGTAATATAAAAAGGAATGTGTTTGTACAATGGGTCGGTGTTTTTGGCATCGTAGCCCATCGCATCGATATTGCGCATTTGATAGCGCGAACCGTGGCGATTTAAATCACCGGTTTTCTCACCTAACCCGTAATACTTCTCTGACAAATCTCGAGCCATGTAATGATGAATATCATTAGACTGTACGCCCAGCATATACGCACCACTGTGGCGGTCCGCAGCAAGATAATGCCATTCTCCGGCAGAGTCAGCGTACTCCCACGTTAACTTCAACGGTTTTGACAAAGTGACTCGAAGAGAAGACGTGGCAATGCTCAGCTGATCCTCTTGTTCAGACAGCGTAAAATCAGGGCAGGAGAACCCTTCTGTGCTCATGCGATCGCGACCTTCCCAGCCAGTTTCACTGTCATTGGGAGATACACACCAGCTGTTTTCAAGCTGCAAGGTTTTGTTCTTTTTCAACAAGACGCGAATCACGTTCGGCTCTAATACAAAAAAGTGCAATACGTGACGGCCATCACATTCAATATCGACACGGTTATCTTCAACGCCAAGAAGCTTCCAGTTAATAATCGGCTTCATAAATATTTATCTCCAAATATCGTTAAATTCTGCAAGCTTCTAGACTAATAGCCCAACAAAAGAGACGGTAAGAACAAGGTAATTTCTGGGATGAATGTCACCGCCAACAAAGCCAGTAAAAGCAATCCGAATATCGGCAACAATGGCTTAATTACTTGGTCAATTTTCACACCGCTTACAGAGCAGCCGACAAACAGCGCACTACCAACAGGAGGCGTACAAATACCAATACATAAGTTAAACGTAATGATGATGCCAAAATGCACTGGGTCGATACCCAGCTCTTGAGCAATAGGTAAGAAAATAGGTGTGAAGATTAATAGTGCTGGCGTCATATCCATGAAGATACCGACAATCAACAAAATTAGGTTAATAATCAATAAGATAATAATAGGATTATCAGACAAGGCTAATAACGCATCACTCACAGCGTAAGGGATATCACCGTTTGCCATCGCCCACGCCATTGCCATTGAAGCGCCAATTAGCAACATGATCATAGAAGCGGTCATGATGGAACCAAGAATAATGCTTGGCATATCTTTTAGGCTGACTTCACGATAAATCAATGCCAATAATAAAGAATAAACAACGGCCACAGCGGATGCTTCTGTGGCCGTAAATACACCACCAATAATCCCGCCCATGATAACGACTATAAGCCCAAGACTAGGCAAAGCTCTCAGCGTAATCACACCCGCTTGACTTAAAGTCACTTTATCTGAAACAGGATAGTTTTTCTTTTTCGCGACTACAGCGACAGCCAACATAACGCAGGCTCCCATCAATAGCCCTGGTAAATAGCCCCCTAAGAACAAAGCACTAATGGAGGTACCACCCGAAATGAGGGAGTAAACAATTAAGGCATTACTGGGTGGAATCAACAAACCAGCGGGGCTAGAGGTAATGTTGACGGCGGTGGAAAAGACGGGATCGTAGCCACTCTTTTTTTGCAGCGGCGCCATGGTGCCACCTACCGCAGCGGCCGCCGCCACTGCCGATCCTGAAATTGATCCAAATAGCATGTTAGCAATCACATTTACATGACCTAATGAGCCAGGTAAACGGCCTGCTATTAACTTCGAGAACTCAATCAGTCTTAATGCTAAGCCCCCCCGGTTCATGATATTTCCAGCAAGGATAAAGAACGGAATGGCCAATAAAGTAAAACTATCCATTCCTGAGGCGAGCTTTTGTGAAACAACAGACAGAGCGGCATCAAACGGCAAGGACACCATAATGGACAAAAGCGCCGAAATCGCAATGGAAAAAGAAATTGGTACACCAAGTACCAACATTGTGAAAAAACTACCAAATAAAACTAGTGCAACTAACCATTCCACGTTTTTATCCTTATTATCAGAATTATTCAAACCGCTCTACAGTCTTAAAAAGCGGCATTTCTAACATGCAATTTGTTTAATCTTGGGTAGGTGCAAACAAATCTCGTAACAAATACAAAATCATGCAACCACCACTAATTGGGATCGCCGCATATACCCACCCCATTTGAAGACCTAGAACCGGAGAAACCTGACCAACACTAAGCGTTTTAAGCACCAAAGAACCGCCACCAAACACCATAATGACAGAAGCAAAAAACAAACCGATCAAGGTGATAAGGACTTGCAGAGAAGCTTTTTTCTGTCCATCTAGCATTAGCAACAGAAAATCCATTGCCAAATGTTTTTTCTGTCCTAATGTAAATGCCGCACCCAATAAGCCCACCCAGATAAATAAGAACCTAGCTAACTCATCAGTTGAAGTGCTCGGTGAACTTAAGACATAACGAGAGAACACTTGCCAAACCACACAAGCAACGAGCGCCACCATCAAAGTGACACAAATTCTCGATAATATGCGGTCCACCACATGAATGAATTTCGTCATTTATTACCCCCTAAAGAGACCAAAAGCCTAAAATAGCTTCCATTAACCGACGACATATTGAACCAAACATAGATTTTGGTCAACTAAACGAACACAATTGGTTGACCAAAATCACATCACATGCAATTATGCCCTTTCGCACACACACACTTTGATAATCTAGAACATTATAAAAATACCAAAATGGAGATTTACAAAATGTTAAACTTTAAAAAAACTAAGCTACATCTAGCATCAGCACTATTGTTAGGTGGCTTAATGGGCGCATCATCTATGAGCTTCGCTGAAACACTAAAGCTTAGCCATAACGGTGATACAAAGTCCCCTGTTCACAAAGCGCTAAAGTTTTTTGCTGATGAAGTAAAAGATAAGACGGATGGTGAACTTAAAGTACGAGTCTACCCAAATGGACAATTGGGCACCCAACGCGAATCTCTAGAGTTATTGCAAAGTGGTGCACTCGATATGGCTAAATCCAATGCCAGCGAACTTGAGTCCTTCGACCCTGCTTATGGCGCCTTCAACATCCCTTACATCTTTAGAGACCGTGAACACTTCTATCGCGCCTTAGAAAGCAAAGATGTTGGTCAGAAAATTCTTAGCTCTTCGGCAAAATATGGCTTTGTTGGTGTCGCTTATTTTGACGCGGGCTCACGCAACTTTTATACATCCAAACCGATTCATTCTCCTGCCGATTTAAAAGGCATGAAGATTCGTGTGCAGCCAAGTCCAAGCGCGATCAAAATGATGGAGCTAATGGGTGCATCACCTACCCCACTTCCATTTGGTGAATTGTATACCGCACTTCAGCAACACGTTGTTGATGGCGCCGAAAACAACATTGGTGCTGTTACAACATACCGCCATGGTGAAGTCGCTAAATACTATACTCGTGATGGTCATGCGATGATTCCTGATGTTCTAGTCATCAGCGCTAAAACTTGGAATAACCTATCAGATAAAAACAAAGCAGCCGTATTAGAAGCGGGTAAAGATGCTACGGCTTATATGAAAAAAATCTGGGGTGAATACACTGATGAAGAGCTGAAAAAAGCGACTAAGATGGGTGTCGAAATCATTGATGTTAATAAAGACCCATTCATTAAAGCCGTTGCTCCGATGTTCCAAGAAGCAATGCAAGACCCGATCATTGCTCCTTATGTAAAAGCAATAAAAGCACTCGACAAATAAGCTAAATCGAGCGACTCTTATCTTTGCATTACTGCAATAATAAAGAATAAGAGTCGCTTATTATTTGAGCGCTTTTCTTTAATACATTTATCTCTAATCTTTTCATCGAATTGGCTAAATAAAGTAGAAAGCTATGATAAACACACTTGTAAAACCAAAGCGCCTATACCAAGAGGTGGGACTTAAGTTATACGAGGAACTTAGACAAGGCCAATATAAAGTAGGTGACCGTTTACCACCAGAACGAGATATTGCTGAGCAATTAGGTGTGAGCCGAACTTTACTTCGTGAAGCCTTAATTATGCTTGAGTTAATGGAAATTGTTGAAGTTCGCAAAGGCAGCGGCATTTATCTGTTAAAACAGCCAACTAGCATAAAATCAACAGATAAATTTGAAGATTCTTTAGACAATGATGATGTCGGCCCCTTTGAAATGATGCAAGCAAGACAACTGCTGGAAAGCCATGTAGCCGAGTTCGCAGCCACTCAGGCAACGAAAAAAGACATCATTAAAATGCGTGACGCATTAGAGTTAGAAAAACAAAACATAGACACGGTGGATGCTGATCATGCCGCCGATAAACTGTTTCACCTAGCCATTGCAGAAGCAACACAAAACAGTGTGCTTGTTGATCTAGTAGAAAACCTTTGGGAACGAAGGGAAAACAGCCCCATGTGGAAACAACTCCATTCCCATATAACCGATCAAGCTTATAGAAAAAAGTGGTTAGTGGACCATGAAAATATTCTGCTTGCCATTCAACAAAAAAAACCAGACATCGCGCGTATGGCAATGTGGCGCCATTTGGAAAATGTAAAAGATACTCTAATGTTATTGTCTGAGCACAAAGACCCAAATTTTGATGGTTATCTCTTTAGCACCAACCCAGTACAACTCCCCTGCAGTTAATCGTCAATCATAATACCCAAAGCTTCCCTTATTAGCTAAAGCTGGAGCTCAATAAGGGAACACTACTAGCTTTATTAATAACAAACCTCCCAAGCATATTGTTATAGATACTATTTTTAACAATTCTAATTCTCCGCTTAATTGCTGTTCCGATATTCCTAGTCTATTTATAAATAGAGTCTTTTTTACTATTGGAATACATGATGGATCATCCTGAAGCCCCAGATAATATAAAACCAATACAGAACAATCAGTTGGTAGGAAATGAGTTTTTACAACAATTAATTACCTATTTACCCATGGGCGCTATGGTGGTGAACACTGACGCTACAATCGTATTCGTCAATGATTCCCTTTCAGAAGTACTTGGTTACACCAAAACAGAATTTATTGGCGCAGACATAGACTTTCTTCTCCCCGCTCAATTTCAGGCGAATCACAAAAAGCTCATGATGCAGTTTTTTAAAGAGCCTAGAAAACGCAAAATGGGAGATGGACAAGCACTCTATGCGCGTAAGAAAGATGGCAAACATATTCCTATTGAAATTGGTTTAAACCCAATACAACAAGGTGAAAAAACCTTTGTTTTAGCAACCTTGATCGATCTAACGAGCAGACACAAAGCTCGAGATATGTTTCAACGCTCTATACAGCATGCGCCTCATGGCGTATTAGTTATTGACGCCAGCGGCATCATTCGCCTAACAAACAGCGCGCTTTGCAACTCTTTCGGCTACACAAGCGAAGAGCTCATAAATCAACCAATGAACATGCTACTGCCGCACCGTTATCGCCATCATCACGATCTTCTGCGTCATTCTTTCCACCAAGACCCCAAGCCTAGAATGATGGGGGTGGGTCGTGACCTTACCGCTTTACACAAAGATGGCCGAGAATTCCCTGTCGAAATAGGGCTCAGCCCCTGTGAAGATGAAGAAGACAATGAGATGGTGCTTGTTTCGTTATTGGACATCACAAAGCGCAAGCGTTTAGAGCAAGAGTTACGTGAAACTAATACCAACTTGGAAGAGTTTACCTACGTGGCATCCCATGACTTACGCTCTCCTCTTCGTGGTATCTCTGATTTATTAGAGTGGGTTAAAGAAGACCTTGGATCGGATTCACCACCAGAGGTCACAAAAAACCTAGACAGAATCGATGTACGTATCCAACGCATGGAACAACTCATCGATAATCTACTCACCTATGCCCGTGCAGGTAAAGTCGAATCTATCACCCAAGACATTAACGTTAATGCATTATTTGATAATATTTTTGAACTATTAGAAGTCCCCAAAGGAATAACGGTTACTCGCAATATTCAGTTAGAACATTTTACGTCCGTATGGACACCGCTTGAAACCGTTATGCGCAATCTCATTAGCAACGCAATAAAGCACCATGACCAATCAACAGGCTCAATCACTATTGGCTGCTCCGCTGAGAATAACCTATGTCATTTTACTATTTGTGATGACGGCCCAGGCATTCCTGAGGCGGCCTTCACACGCATCTTTAGACTATTTCAGACGGTTACTTCCGGTGAGCGGAGTGGAACAGGGATTGGACTTTCCGTGAGCCGTCGCTTAGTAGAGACCCATGGTGGGCGTATTAGTGTTGAAGCGAACCAACACCAAAGAGGGGTGACATTCCATGTATGGTGGCCACGATTTTTAAGGAGGGATACTCATGATTAAAGAGTTAAGTGTACTCATTGTTGAAGACGACGACGTAGCCGCAGAGTCGATCACACGGAGCCTTAAAAAAGTCGCTTCAGACATTAATATTGTCTACGCGGAACACGGCAGAACAGCCATAGAAATACTAGAAAGCAAACACCCAGACAAAGCCTTGAGCTCGCCTTTTGTCGTCTTGTTAGATTTGAATATGCCAGTCATGAATGGCTTTGAGTTTTTAGAATATGTTCGTGATGATCCAAGCTTGCAAAATACCGTTATTTTTATCCTAACTACATCAAATGATGATAATGACCGTTCACGGGCCTATTCCAATAATGTTGCAGGATACATGGTTAAATCCGCTGTAGGTCCTCAATTCGCTAAATTGGCTATTCTAATGGAAGCTTATCGAAATGCTGTCGAGCCCAATCATTAAGACTGGAGAAATCATGGAAGTTTTAGATACCAATGAAGGTCATACTCTGAAATTATTAATTGTCGATGATGACGATGTTGACCGTGAGCGTCTACGCAGAATGCTATGTAAATCAGATATTGAAACCTCTATATCTGAAGCTTCTTCTGTCGAAGACTCTATGAATTTTCTCAGCAATGACGACTATGATTGCGTGATTGTTGACTATCGCTTAGGACTCAATTCTGGACTGACTTTACTCAATAATATTCGTTCAGAAATGGGCAACCACTGCGCTGTCATCATGGTGACAGGATTAGGTGATGAAGAAGTTGCCGCTGAAGCCATGCGACTCGGTGCCAGCGACTACCTCCTTAAAAGCCAACTACAAAGCACACAGCTAGTACGTGCCATTATTAGCTCCATTCATCGAGCTGAGCTTGAAAAAAAACTTCACGATATGGCCCATTACGATAGTCTTACTGGACTCGCCAGTCGCCCAATATTACTCGAGAAGTTGCAAAATATTATTACAGAACAACATCATGCCGCTGTCGCATTTCTTGATTTAGACAATTTTAAGCCTGTTAATGACAGTTATGGACATGATACCGGAGACTACGTTTTAGTCACCATTGCTAACCGCCTAAAACAAATCACTAGAAAGAACGATATTCTCGCTCGAATCGGCGGTGATGAATTTGTTCTTCTTTTACATGATGTATCTTGCGAGGAAGAATGTTCTGCTTTGCTTGGTAGGCTAATTAAATTGGTTAACGCACCAATAGAATTAACTCAGTTTGAATGTGAAGTTCAAGTATCCGCCAGTGTTGGTGTTGCAATGGTCACAAATGAAGAACTGGATGCAGATACGATTCTTCGTCGAGCAGACCAAACCATGTATCAGGCCAAAAAGATGGGAAGAAATAACATTATATTTTTTGATCCTGAAGAAGAACGTCGACAATATGCGCGACAAGCCATACTACAAGCCGCAGAACGAGGCATTACTAGAGACGAATTTGAACTTTATTACCAACCGCAAGTGGACATGGTTAAGCATCAAATTATTGGCGTTGAAGCCCTTATCCGTTGGAATCACCCCACAATGGGATTTCTTTACCCAGGAGACTTTACTGAGGCACTAGAACACCCAACTATAGGCATTTTAATTGGTGAATGGGTACTGCAAGAAGCCTTACACCAACATGCTTTATGGGGAAAACAGAATTTAGTCATCAGTGTTAACATTGCACCTGCTCATCTACTCAGTAAAGATTTTGTGACGCGACTCAATCAGCTACTAACAAGCACCCCTGATTTCACCCCTAACTTATTGGAAATTGAAATACTAGAGACTGTTTCTATATCAGATATTTTCAACGCTGTTGAAGTGGTAAAAGCCTGCTGCGGATTAGGTGTTCATGTGGCGTTGGACGATTTTGGCACAGGCTATTCATCACTTAATTATCTTAAGCAGTTACCACTGAATACGGTAAAAATAGATAAGACTTTCATTCAAAATATCTTATCTAACCAAGAAGATCGGTCCATAGTAGCTTGTATTGTTGCATTAAGTCAGGCCTTCAATTATCACTTAATTGCGGAAGGCGTTGAGTCGTTAGAGCACGAGCAAGCACTTATTGATATGGGATGTCAGCGTGGCCAAGGCTATTTCATTGCCAAGCCGATGCCCGCCAATGAAATGGCAAGCTGGATTCAACACTACAGCCAAAAATACAGAGTTCATTAGACTATCTCAACTCTACATAAATCATGACAAAACACGCACCACATTGTGCAAAAAGCGACCAAAACAAACATTACAAAAGTTTCAAAACCATTTTTTAGTTTCGTTAAAGGAAAAGTAACTTTCGCTAAGAAAGAAGATTGGTAGACTCCGCTCCATAATCAAAACAAGCAAAAAAAGAGAGTCTATCATGATCATTAATGATGCTATGACTGTGCGCGATCAACGCACCAGTAAAATCATCTTAGCTATTGCAGCTATTACTATTTTGTTAGCCACTTTGGCAGGAAAAATGCCAAGCGGCATGATCGGTGCCTTGGGTATCATGGTCATTGTTGGCTTTATCTTAAATTACATTGGTGACAGAACACCGATTATCAATCAATTTTTCGGTGGCGGAGCCATTGTCGTTATTTTTGGTTCTGCATACCTCTTCCATAGCGGTATATTTTCTTCCAGTGCGGGAAGCAATGTCACAACATTCATGAAAAGCGGTGGCTTCCTATCCTTTTATGTGGCGAGCCTGGTAACCGGATCTATCTTTGGGATGGATACTCAAACGCTTAAAAAAGCCGCTCTAAAATACATTCCAGTGATTCTTGGTTCCGCTTTCTTTGCTTGTATTTTTACTGGACTGATTGGCATGCTAGTCAGCAAAAGCTTCTATGATTCTGTGATGCTAATCGCACTACCTATCATGGGTGGTGGTATGGGGGCAGGCGCTGTACCGCTTGTTGAAATCATGTCTGGCAAAACAGGCATGAGCGCTGAGTCTTTAATGTCTCAAATGGTGCCTGCGCTGGCTATTGGTAACGCGATTGCTATTGTTATGGCAGGCTTACTAAACAAGCTTGGCCAAATCGCGCCAAGCCTAACTGGTAACGGTCAGCTTATTCGCGGTCAAAAAGCGGTAGAGACAGAAGATCAAAAATCTTCACCACTTAATATCACCACGCTAGGTGTAGGTGCTTTACTTGCTGTCAGCATGTACTTTCTTGGTACATTACTATCTAACTACATAAGCATGCACACTTATGCACTTATGATCCTATCTATTGCGATTATCAAAGTGTCTGGAATTATGCCAGAAGCCCTAGAGCAAGCAGCTTTCTCTTGGTATAAATTTGTTGTTGGTAACCTAACACCTGCATTGCTTGTCGGCATTGGCGTAGCTTACACTGACCTAAACCAAATTCTAGAAGCACTGTCTCCATTGTACTTCTTGCTTGTGCTAATCACAGTACTTGGTGCGATCTTCGGCGCAGGCTTAATTGGCTGGTTAATGGGCTTCTACCCTATCGAAGCGGCTATTACTGGTGGCCTTTGCATGGCGAATATGGGTGGAACAGGTGACGTTGCGGTTCTGGCTGCAAGTAAGCGTATGGAATTGATGCCTTTCGCTCAAATATCTTCACGCATAGGCGGTGCTTTCATGCTGATTCTTGCCACTCTAGTCGTTCAAGCTATCGCTTAATTGCCTAACGCTTAAGAGCGTTTGGTCAAATATCAATCAAAAGGGGAAAGTCCATTAAGGCTTTCCCCTTTTGTTTAGCCCCTGCACTGTATGCTGTATAATCACAAGCCATCTTTTTTCATTAATAATGAAGCGCAAATGACACTCAAGTCTTATCTAGCCTTAATCACAATCTCGACTATTACGATTATTGTCTTGGCTGTTGCCATGGTTGTGGGCTATTCCTTGCAAAAGACCTATCTCGATAGCATTAGCCAACGAGGCATAGAATTAGGACGTGTCATCGCCCACAACGAAAAAGTCATCCAAGCGGTTGAGTTAAGCAACCAAGGCAAAACTACCGACATCCAGAACTATATTGAAACACTTCGCAAACAAACGGATGCCTCTTATATTGTCGTTGTAAATAAAAACTCAATTCGCTTAAGCCACCCGAAACCAGAAAGAGTTGGACAGCATTTTGTCGGTGATGATATTGACCAAGCACTAAACGAAGGCAAAGATTACACAAAAGTTGCCGTTGGCACGCTTGGCAAAGCCATCCGAAATTCCGTTGCCATCAAAAAAAATGGCCGCATTATTGGCGCGATTAGTATTGGATATTTGTCCCAACCTACCAGCGAACTCATTTTCAAGCACTTACAAGAAGCTGGATTACTCGTCGGCTTTGTTTACCTACTCGGCGTAATCATTGCTGGCTTTTTAATTCTAAAACTAAAACGGACATTCTTAAGTTTAGAACCTGAAGAAATAGTCAGAAGATTCAAAGAACATGAATTAATTTTAGACAGTATTCGTGACGGCATTGTAGCGATTGACCATGAACAAAACATCACAGCGATAAACAGCATGGCAATTGAATGGTTAACCATGAATGTACTGAGCGCGTCGCAAATAATCAGCAGACCTCTTAGCGAACAATCTCAGAGCCTTTCACACTATGCGTTAGAGGCTCAAGGACAAATTACGCAAAACCGATTCAACCTAGGCAAACTGGAATTTATTGCAACGCTCTACCCCATTAAAGGTAAAAGAGGAAATGTTGGATATGTGATTGTGTTTTTTCCAGACCATGGAGAAAAGTCACTCGAGCAAGAGTTAATAGCCTCAAAAAACTACGCAGATCTATTACGCGCTAAAACTCATGAATATTCAAATCGACTCAATGTACTATCCGGTATGTTACAAGCTGAACGCTATGAAGATGCTATCGAGTTCCTTCAGCAAGAAAGTGATGGCGACCAAGTTGTATTAAGGCGCATCATTAAAACCATAGAAAACAGCGCAGTGGCTGGGCTAATTTTTGCAAAACACAACAAAGCAAAAGACCTTAAAGTAGACATGCTTATAGAAAGTGACTGCCAACTGGGACGATATCCATCTGAAACAAATGACGCTTTGGTAACATTAGTTGGAAACCTGATCGATAACGCTTTACTCGCCGCTTGGTCTAATCGGTTACTTACAACACCGTTTGTTAAGCTATATATTAGTGATCGTAATGCCCATATCATGATACAAATAGAAGACAGTGGCGCCGGCGTCGACAAAGAATTAGAAAGTCGAATCTTAGATTTTGGCGTCAGCAGCAAACACAGTACAGAACAACATGGCATCGGGCTGTATTTGGTCAAAAAAGTTGTCGACCAGTATCACGGCAGCCTTGATTGGGAACGCAGTGACATGAACACCACTGTTTTTAGTATTTATTTAGATAAACGAGCGCTAACAAGATGAATCGAATTCCGGTCATGATAGTGGAAGATGATCTACGTGCTAGCTACGTATTAGAGAACACCATCAACCAACACTCAGATTTTCACGTAATAGCGGCCTGTGAAAGCCTACTAGAAGCCGAGCTAAAAGCCGAAGCTTTTGAGCCTGAACTTATTATGGTCGATATTTCCCTCCCCGATGGCAGCGGTATCAATCTAGTCAAATCCTTAAAGAGCAAAGGCATTAAAGCGGCCTTTATTATGACCACCGCAGAAAGGGAAACTTCCACGATTGAACAAACCATTCAACTTGGCGTTATGGATTATTTAGTCAAACCCATTCGAATGTCTCGGGTGTTGCAGGCATTGGATGATTATTTAGACTTTCGCAAACGATTAACCAAAAATGACAAAATCGACCAACAAGATATCGATGCTCTTTTTAGAAAAAAAGCAGCCCATGATGGCAGCAGAAAAACCCCAAAGGGCATTGATGAAAATACCCTAAATAAGCTGTCTCAACATCTAGATACCATGGATGATTTACCGTTTACTGCAGAAGATATTGGTCAAGCCATCAACTTAAGCCGAATTACTGCAAGACGCTACCTTGAATATTTGGAAGCCCAAGGACGAGTAAGTATGACATTAGATTACAAAACAGGCGGTCGACCGAAACAACGCTATACTAAAACAATTTAGTCGATTATGTTCCTACCAATAACCAGTTTTGCTAAAAGGCTTTTCAAACGTAAAGCCACACCGAAAAAAATTATTGTCATTGGTATAGATTACCTATGTTTCTCCCTATCTAAATCTCTATTAGACAAGAACAAAAACGCAAGGCAGCCTATTGAAATTGCGGCCTTTATTGACGATGAACCATGGAATAATCGCACTCAAGTTATTGGTGTAACTGTATTTTCACCTAGTGAAATATCAGCTCTCGTTAGAAAAAAAAATGTCGCACTGATAGTTCAAATAAAAGGAGAGTCTATCAGCATTGCTGACAATATCTGGGAGGAAATCCACAAAACAAAAGTAAAACAATTAACACTAGAACAAAATCAAGACCTAGCAGCAATGCAAGAAATGGTTTATGAAACCTGTTTAGAAAAATAATAAATATTGGACCTCTACAAAAAGGTTTCACCTTTTTATTGAAAGGCCCAATACTAAATTGAGATTACTGAGCAAGAGCAAGACGTTGGTTAGACATATTCATTGCGGTTTTAAGAGACTGAGTAGATGACATAGCCACCACATTCAATTGATCTGTATAAGTATCTTTTGGCAGTTTAATATCCGTTCGTTGAGCCATGACAGTTTTAAACTTTTCAACATCGATTGAATCTGGCCCATTCTTAATGGAATTCAGCTCATCCTCAGTCAAACTTGCCATACCACCACCAGGCAGATAAATCGCACCAGTAACAAAATCCACACCAAATGCCACGACACCTGGGACAAAAAAGAATAATAAACCTATAGCATCTAATGCAGCTACACCCACGTCAATTTGGCCATTTGTTTGGCCACGGCGCTCTGGATAAAGCAAAGTACCACAGGCTGTGATTTGAGTAATAAGTAGCGCTGCTGCAATACCTCGCGCTAAATGAGAGAAGCCTAAATTTTTCTTTAAAGCAGTCATACTTATTCCTTATCAATAATGGACACGTCTATTACTCTATCTCGAATCACCAACACATTACAAACCAAGCCTTTTTTATTTCACAATACTTTCAAACAAAACAAACACAATTTTATTATTCAGCTCGTTCTAAATAAGCCCATCTATAAACAGCCTGACCGCGATTAATCCACGTATAAAACAAGGTTAAACTCTTTTAAAAAACCATGTCTATCAGCACAATAAAATTCAATGCATTGTCTGCAAATGCACACACACCCTCTTTTCTGCAAAGGAATTAGCGCCAACATATCGTCAGGTACTTTAATATTAAAACACCAACAGGCCTTTACATTATTAAGACTGCAAGCATTATTGTTTAAACAAAATGGACACTTCATTAGCTGCACCTATTCAGACAAAAAAATCCCCGCCGAAGCAGGGATTTTATAACCAGTCACACTTTAGAAAAAACGACTTACCAGCCAGTGATCTCTTTAAGTGCAGAACCGATGTCCGCTAGAGAGCGAACAGTTTTAACGCCAGCGTCTTGTAGAGCTGCGAATTTTTCATCAGCTGTACCTTTACCGCCAGAAATGATCGCACCAGCGTGGCCCATACGCTTACCAGCAGGTGCAGTAACACCAGCAATGTAAGAAACAACAGGTTTAGTCACGTTTGCTTTGATGTATGCCGCCGCTTCTTCTTCAGCAGTACCACCAATTTCACCGATCATAACAATCGCTTCAGTTTGAGGATCGTTTTGGAACATTTCCAATACGTCGATGAAGTTAGTACCTGGGATTGGGTCACCACCGATACCTACACAAGTAGATTGACCGAAGCCAGCATCAGTTGTTTGCTTAACCGCTTCATAAGTCAACGTACCAGAACGCGATACGATACCTACTTTACCTGGCATATGGATGTGACCAGGCATGATACCGATCTTACATTCACCAGGAGTGATAACACCTGGACAGTTAGGACCGATTAGACGCACACCCAACTCATCACACTTAACTTTGCAATCAAGCATATCAAGCGTTGGTACACCTTCAGTGATACAAACGATTAGCTTGATACCAGAGTTAGCAGCTTCAAGAATAGAATCTTTACAAAAAGGAGCTGGAACGTAGATAACAGACGCTTCAGCACCTGTTTGCTCAACCGCTTCTTTCACAGTGTTGAAAACTGGTAGACCTAGGTGAGTTTGGCCACCTTTACCAGGAGTAACACCACCAACCATTTTTGTTCCGTAAGCAATCGCTTGCTCAGAGTGGAACGTACCTTGTCCACCAGTGAAACCCTGACAGATTACTTTAGTATCTTTATTAATTAAAACAGACATTATTATTTGCCCTCCGCAGCTTTAACAACTTGTTCAGCTGCGTCTTTTAGACTTGTTGCAGCGATGATGTCTAGACCAGAGTTAGCTAGAACTTCACGGCCTTTCTCTGCGTTAGTACCTTCAAGACGAACAACAACAGGTACAGTAACACCTACTTGCTCAACAGCACCGATAATACCTTCTGCAATCATATCGCAACGAACGATACCACCGAAGATGTTAACCAATACCGCTTTAACATTGTCATCAGAAAGGATGATTTTAAATGCTTCTGCAACACGCTCTTTTGTCGCACCACCGCCTACGTCTAGGAAGTTAGCAGGTTTGCCACCATGTAGATTAACGATATCCATAGTACCCATTGCTAGGCCGGCACCGTTTACCATGCAGCCAACGTTTCCGTCTAGAGCTACATAGTTAAGTTCCCATTTAGCAGCATGTGCTTCACGCTCATCTTCTTGAGATGGATCGTGGAACTCTTGCATTTTCTTCTGACGGTAAACAGCGTTGCTGTCGATACCAATTTTGCCATCTAGACAGTGAAGGTTACCTTCATCAGTGATAACAAGTGGGTTGATTTCAAGCAGTGCGAAATCATAATCATGGAACATTTGAGACAAACCAAGGAAAACTTTAGTGAATTGCTTGATTTGAGTAGGGTTAAGACCCAATTTAAATGCCAATTCACGAGCTTGGTAAGGCTGT
Source organism: Marinomonas sp. CT5 (assembly GCF_018336975.1). Classification (NCBI taxonomy): domain Bacteria; kingdom Pseudomonadati; phylum Pseudomonadota; class Gammaproteobacteria; order Oceanospirillales; family Oceanospirillaceae; genus Marinomonas; species Marinomonas sp. CT5. The sequence continues at coordinate 2,802,720 of NZ_CP025572.1, forward strand.
GCACCTACTAGAGGGTCGATAATCGCTTTGTGGATAAGTTCTGGAGTTTCTTCAGCAACTTTCTCGATTTCAACACCGCCTTCAGTAGACGCCATGAAAACAACGCGACGAGTAGAACGGTCAACAACTGCACCTAGGTACAATTCGTTAGCAATGTCAGTGCAAGATTCAACTAGAATCTTAGCAACAGGCTGACCATTTGCATCTGTTTGGTAAGTAACTAGGTTTTTACCCAACCAGTTTTGTGTAAACGCTGCAACTTCTTCATAAGAATCAACAAGCTTTACACCGCCCGCTTTACCGCGACCACCAGCGTGAACCTGAGCTTTAACAACCCACTTATCACCACCAATTTTTTTCGCTGCTTCAACTGCCGCTTCTGGCGTGTCTACTGCGTATCCTGTAGATACTGGCAAGCCATATTCAGCAAAAAGCTGTTTAGCTTGATATTCATGTAAGTTCATTTGATTCTTCCGCTCATCTGAATGATTGACATAAGCTCTGTCTATTAAGACAGAAATTGCCGACTCAAAGCCGGCAAATCTAATTAATTAACGCTTTTTACGGTTTGCGATATGAATCGCATGGTTATCCACTGCTAACGCTGCTTCATGAACCGCTTCACTTACTGTTGGGTGAGCAAATACAGTTAAAGCAATATCTTCTGCAGTAGAACCAAATTCCATTGCAATAACAGCCTGTGCGATCAGATCCGCTGCGTGGCCACCGATAATGTGACAACCAAGAATGCGATCAGTCTCTTCACAAGCAATTATCTTAACGAAACCATCAGTGTCATTAGCCGCCATAGCACGGCCAGACGCTGCAAATGGGAATTTACCCACTTTGTATTTAACGCCTTCTGCTTTCAATTCTTGTTCGTTCTTACCAACCCATGCAAGTTCTGGGTGAGTGTAGATAACAGAAGGAATACAGTCATAGTTCATTTGTGCTTTATGGCCAGCAATGATGTCGGCAACCATCACACCTTCTTCTGACGCTTTGTGAGCCAACATAGGACCACGTACGATATCACCAATTGCGTATACACCTGGCACAGATGTACGGCATTGCTCATCAACGAACACAAAACCACGCTCGTCTAATTTCACACCTGAATCTTCTGAAAAACAACCTTGTGTGAATGGCTTACGACCAACAGCAACGATCAACTTATCAAACGTTTGCTTCTGCTCGTTACCATCTTTATCTAGGTAAGTCACTTCAACTTCTTCGCCATTAATTTGGCTACCTGTAACACGGGCACCAAGACGAATATCAAGATTCTGTTTCTTAAAGATCTTAGCTGCTTCTTTAGATAAGTCTTGGTCACACAAGCTCAAGAAAGCATCTTGCGCTTCAAGTACGACTACTTCAGAACCAAGACGAGCCCATACAGAGCCAAGCTCTAAACCAATAACGCCAGCGCCAATTACTCCAAGTCGTTTTGGTACAGAACGAAACTCTAGAGCCCCTTCGTTATCAACGATAATATCATCAGTACGTGGTGCAGGTGGAATATTTACTGGGATAGAACCGGTTGCCAAAATAACATTTTCAGCTTCGATTACAGTAACTTTTCCGTCATGCGCTGTAAATTCAACTTTTTTATTCGCCAGAACTTTACCAAAACCTTCAAAGCTAGTTACACCATTCGCTTTGAATAGACCTGAAATGCCACCAGTCAATTGATCTACGATTTTATCTTTACGATCAACCATAGTATCTACATTCATAGCAACATCATTCATGCTAATACCATGAGCCCCGAAGGCATCTTTTGCCTCATGGTATTTTTGTGAAGAATCTAGCAATGCTTTAGAAGGAATACAGCCAACGTTCAAACAAGTACCGCCAAGGCGGGGCTTGTTGTCTTTGTCTAACCATTTTTCGATACAGGCTGTTTTCAAACCTAACTGAGCAGCTCGGATAGCGGCAACATAACCACCAGGGCCGCCGCCAATTACAACAACATCAAATTTATCAGACATAAGAGTTCCCATTTTCAGTCAGACTGAGAGGTACTAGATAAGCACCTCTCAGTATTAAATTCATACAACAAGTTAGTACGAAAACTTAGATTTCAAGCAAAAGACGAGCTGGGTCTTCAAGCAAGTCTTTGATCGTTACCAAGAATTGTACGGCTTCTTTTCCATCGATCATACGGTGATCATAAGACAAGGCTAAATACATCATAGGCTGAATAACAACCTGCCCATTTACTGCCATAGGACGCTCTTGGATTTTGTGCATTCCCAAGATACCTGTTTGAGGTGGATTAATAATTGGAGTAGATAACAAGGAACCAAAAGTACCACCATTAGTAATAGTAAAAGTACCACCTTGCATGTCTTCCATACCCAATTTGCCATCACGACCACGTAATGCGAAATCCATGATTGCAGACTCGATATCAGCAAGCCCCATTGCTTCAGTATTACGAAGAACAGGCACCATCAAACCACGATCAGTAGAAACAGCAACGCCGATATCTTGGTATCCATGGTAAACCATATCATTACCATCGATTGATGCGTTTACTGCAGGGAAGCGTTTAAGTGCTTCCGTTGCTGCTTTCACAAAGAAAGACATAAAACCAAGCTTAGTGCCATTATGAGCCTTCATAAACTGGTCTTTATACTTTTTACGAAGCTCCATGATTGGACCCATGTTGACTTCGTTATAAGTCGTTAGAAGTGCTGCCGTTTGCTGAGCATCTACCAAACGCTTAGCAATAGTTGCACGAAGACGAGTCATTGGTACGCGTTTCTCAATACGTCCCTCTTCGCCCAACGCTGTAGAAGTTGGTGCTGCTTTAGGAGCGGGCGCTGCTTTGGCTGGAGTAGCGGCAGGAGCCGCGGATTTAGATTTAACAGCCGTTTCAACATCTTCCTTAGTGATACGACCACCTTTACCTGTGCCTTTCACTTGAGAAGCAGTAAGGCCAGCTTCAGAAAGTGCTTTGCGAGCAGCTGGACCAGCAACACTATCTTCATCGCCTTCGACTGAAGAGTCAGAAGCCGTTGACTCAGCTTGCGCAGAATCGGCACCTGATGCGGACGCACCAATAGCAAACTTCGCCAACACTTCCGCACTTTGTACAGTGTCACCTTCGGCTTTATGTATTTCAGCAATGACACCGTCAGCAGGTGCTACCACCTCAAGAACGACTTTATCAGTCTCGATATCAACAATTAGCTCATCACGCTGACACGCTTCACCAACTTGTTTGTGCCAAGTAGCAACCGTTCCTTCAGCAACAGACTCAGGGAAAACTGGCGCTTTCACATCTGATGTCTCTGAAGCAGTGTTAGAACTAGCTGCTGCAGGCGCTGCTTGCTTCTCTTCAGTAGGTTCAGCAGAAGCGCTAGCACCTGATTCAAAAACAGCCAACACTTCATCACTTAATACAGTGTCACCTTCGTTTTTATGAACCTCTTTTAGTACGCCATCAGCAGGCGCAACGACTTCCAAGACAACTTTGTCTGTTTCGATGTCAACAATATGCTCATCACGTGCACAGGCTTCACCTGGCTGTTTGTACCAAGTAGCAACGGTGCCGTCTGCTACGGATTCTGGAAAAGTAGGTGCTTTAATTTCAATGCTCATTTTATACCCTTATCTCTCTGACAGGCTATGGTACTAACCAACTAATGCGTCGTTGACCAGCGCTTCTTGTTCTTCAACATGGATAGACATGTAACCAGCTGCAGGAGCAGCAGACGAAATTCGACCCGCAAAACGGATTTTCAATTCTGGGTACAGTTTTTCCAATACTCGATTCATACGGTGACGATTGGCATGCCAAGCACCTTGGTTTTTCGGTTCTTCTTGACACCAAACCAAACTTTCAACATTTTTGTATTGCTCTAACTCAGACTCAAGGTCTGCGTATGGGAACGGATACAATTGCTCCAAACGAATCACGGCAACATCATCTTTTTCTAGCTCTTCACGACGATTAATCAAGTCGTAATAAACCTTACCGCTACACAGAACAATACGTTTCACTTTGTCTGCAGCGATTGTTTCAGATGATTCTGGCAGAACCGTTTTGAAGCTACCCTCAGCCAAATCTTCTAAAGTTGAAATTGCTTGTTTATGACGTAACAAACTCTTAGGAGACATAATGATAAGCGGACGACGCATTGGACGAATCGCTTGACGGCGAAGAATATGGAAAATTTGTGATGGTGTAGTAGGAACACAAACCTGAATATTATATTCAGCACAAAGCTGCAAGAATCGCTCTAGTCGTGCTGATGAATGCTCAGGACCTTGACCTTCATAACCATGAGGCAACAACATGGTTAGTCCACATAGGCGACCCCATTTGTGCTCACCACTTGTGATAAATTGGTCAATTACAACCTGTGCACCATTTGCAAAGTCACCAAACTGTGCTTCCCAAATAACCAAACCTTTAGGTGAAGTACTAGCGTAGCCATATTCGAAAGCCAACACAGCTTCTTCAGAAAGGTAAGAGTCATAAAGATCTAATGTTGGTTGATCTTCGGACAAATGCTTCAGAGGAATAAACGTACTTCCGTCTTTTTGGCTATGAATGACCGCATGACGATGTGAGAACGTACCACGACCAGAATCCTGACCTGTAATACGAATCGGATAACCTTGCTCAAGCAAAGTAGCAAAAGCCAACGTTTCTGCATACCCCCAGTTTAGAGGCAATGCACCTGCTGTCATTTTGTCACGGTCTTGGTAAATTTTTTGAACTTGACGCTGAATTACAACACCATCAGGAACGGCCGTTAACTTCTTAGCAACATCCTGTAGTTTAGCTAATGGATATGTCGTATCTCCAGCATCAGTCCATTCGACACCTAGATAAGGTTTCCAATCAACAAAAGACCCTGTTTGAGATTCAAGAACCAAACTTTTCGCAACATGGCGACCGTTATCCAAATCTTCACGATTCTCAGCAACCATTTGATCTGATTCTTCTTGTGTAACAACAGATTCAGCTACGAGACGATCTGAGTACAAAGTACGAGTAGTTTTTAATTTACTAATTACATTGTACATTAACGGTTGAGTACCAGAAGGCTCATCAGTCTCATTATGACCACGACGACGGTAACAAACCATGTCAATAACCACATCACGACCAAATTCATAACGGTAATCCAACGCCAACTGAGTAACAAATAACACCGCTTCTGGATCATCACCATTCACGTGAAAGATAGGCGCCTGAATCATTTTAGCGACATCAGTTGCATATTCAGTGGAACGAGAATCTTCTTGACGGTTAGTTGTAAAACCAACCTGGTTGTTGATAACGATATGAACGGTACCACCTGTACGGTAAGCACGAGTTTGAGACATCTGGAATGTCTCCATAACCACACCTTGGCCAGCAAAAGCCGCATCACCATGAATCGAGATAGGTACAACAGTCTTACCTGTTGTATCTTTACGACGATCTTGGCGAGCACGCACCGAGCCTTCCACTACAGGAGAAACGATTTCTAGGTGAGATGGGTTAAAAGATAGAGCGATATGAACTTCGCCGCCCGCTGTCATCACATTAGAAGAGAAACCTTGGTGATATTTAACATCGCCAGAAGTATTGACGAGTTTCTTACCTTCAAACTCATCAAACAAGTCTTTCGGGTTTTTACCTAGCGTATTGACTAAAACGTTTAGACGACCACGGTGAGCCATGCCGATCACAACTTCTTTTGCACCAAGAGCACCAGAACGTTGAATTAGCTCATTCACCATAGGTATTAAACTTTCACCACCCTCAAGACCAAAACGTTTGGCACCTGGGTAACGACTAGCAAGATACTTCTCTAAACCTTCAGCAGCGGTTAAACGCTCAAGTAGGTTTTCACGAGTTTCTTGTGAGTATTCTGGGCGAGAGCGAACAGACTCTACACGTTGCTGAAGCCACGCTTTTTCTTGCGTATCAACAATGTGCATAAATTCATAACCTACGCTACCACAATAGGTTTTTTCTAACTCAGATACAATTTCACTTAATTGCATAGAATCTTTGTTAAAAAACAAAGACCCAACATTAAACTGTGTATCTAAATCGGCACCCGTTAATTGATGATAACCAATATCTAAATCAGCTACTTTTTCTCGCTTTTGTAATCCTAGTGGATCAAGGGTTGCATGTTGATGCCCGCGTACGCGATAGGCATTAATCAGCTGCAATACATTGATTTGTTTCTGCTCATGCTCTGAACTAGCCACCACACCTGAAGATACAGGCATTGAGCGGAACTTATTCTTACCAATTTGTAGAAACTGCTCTTGAATTACAGAATGAGGAAGATCCGTTGATTGCGCTTCACTTACGCGAGGCAATTGATCAAAACATTTACGCCATTCTTCCGACACTGAGTTCGGATCGACGAGGTAGCTTTCAAACAACCCTTCAACATATTCCAAGTTTCCACCTGAAAAGTGAGAGGTGCTCCACAGCAACTCCATTAAACTTTCGTGCATTCTCGATCACCCTTATGTTCGAGCCAGCTACCGGGGTCCCGGTATCAATCTATAAAATTAGATCGATCATTTTATCAGGCCCGTAAGGCTATTAAAGCCTCGATTTTTTGTTTATTTCCAGCTACTTTCGCCCTTTTACGTTTAATACTAAATCACTAAAAGATTTTCATTTATTAAACAAAAACCTCTAAATCCATAAACACTGAGTTAGTGATTTTTCTTAGTGCTTCCCTGCTCGTAAAGATCGAATTTTAAATTCTTTTCTTTATATTCTCTATATTAGAATATGTAAAAATGGCGGCATTGAACAAACCGTCAAGCCGCCTACTTTCTGTGGTCACAAAATATAACGATAACGGACCACTCGGAGCATAATTAAGTCGCTCTCTGTAAAAGCATAGTACGAATATTACCAATCGCCTTAGTTGGGTTTAACCCTTTAGGACAAACATTTACACAATTCATGATACCGTGACAACGGAAAACACTGAATGGATCATCCAAATCACTAAGGCGCTCTTGAGTGGCCGTATCACGGCTGTCAGCCAAGAAACGGTAAGCTTGCAGCAAGCCTGACGGACCTACAAACTTATCAGGATTCCACCAGAATGATGGACAAGCTGTTGAACAACACGCACACAAGATACACTCATAAAGACCATCAAGTTTTTCACGCTCTTCAGGACTTTGCAAACGTTCAATAGCAGGTGCTGGCGTATCATTAAGCAAATATGGACGAATTTTCTCGTATTGCTTATAGAACTGCCCCATATCAACAACAAGGTCACGGACAACAGGCAAACCAGGAAGCGGACGCAATACCAACTTACCGTTTTTAACGGCTTCTGATACCGGCGTGATACAAGCCAAGCCATTTTTACCTGACATATTCATGCCATCAGAGCCGCACACACCTTCTCGGCATGAACGACGATATGAAATACTAGGGTCTTGAGCTTTCAATAAGTTCAAAACATCAAGCACCATTAGGTCTTTACCTGCTGGCAACTCAATTTGATAATCCTGCATATATGGAGCATCGTCCTTCTCAGGATTGTAACGATAAATACTAACTAACATTAATACAACTCCCTAGTATGAACGAATTTTAGGTGGGAAAGCTTCCATCGTTTTCGGTGCGAAATTCACACCACGCTTAGTCACTTTCTTATCAGCTGGGTGGAACAAAGAGTGTTTCAACCAGTTTTCATCATCACGTTCAGTAAAGTCGTTACGAGCATGAGCGCCACGGCTTTCCTTACGATATTCAGCTGGAATAGCTGTAGCTTCAGCCACTTCTAATAAGTTTTCAAGTTCAAGCGCTTCAATACGAGCGGTGTTAAAAGCTTGACTCTTATCTTCAAGGTGCAAGTTCTCAACACGTGTACGAATTTCTTTAAGCTGCTCCAAACCTTTCTGCATTGCTTCACCGTCACGGAATACACCGAAGTAAAGCTGCATCACACGTTGAAGATCAGCACGCACAGCAGCAACACTTTCACCACCTGTTGTACCGTTTAGACGATTCAAACGAACCAAAGCTTTTTCAACATTTGTATCGTCTGCATCCAATGAATCAAAACCTTCATCCAAAGATTTCTTAACATGCAAACCAACAGCACGACCAAATACAACCAAGTCAAGTAGCGAGTTACCACCAAGACGGTTGGCACCATGTACAGATACACATGCCGCTTCACCACAAGCGTATAAACCATCAATAATGACATCTTCGCCCGCTTCGTTTTGCTTCAGCGCTTGGCCACCAATATTCGTTGGAATACCACCCATCATATAGTGACAAGTCGGAATTACTGGAATAGGCTCTTTAACTGGGTCAACGTGAGCAAAAGTACGAGAAAGCTCTAAGATACCTGGAAGACGTTTATTCAACGTTTCTTCACCCAAGTGATCTAGCTTCAACAACACATGATCACCATCAGGACCACAACCACGGCCCTCTAGAATTTCTAGAACCATTGAGCGAGCCACAACGTCGCGACCTGCTAGGTCTTTCGCGTTTGGAGCGTAACGCTCCATAAAGCGCTCACCGTCTTTATTGATTAGGTAACCACCTTCACCACGGCAGCCTTCCGTAACAAGCGTACCAGCACCATAAATACCTGTTGGGTGGAATTGCCACATTTCCATATCTTGCATTGGGAAACCAGCGCGCAACGCCATACCAACACCATCACCAGTATTAATATGAGCATTGGTAGTAGACTGGAAGATACGACCAGCGCCACCTGTTGCAATAACAGTTGCTTTTGCTTTTAGATAAACTGTTTCACCTGTTTCGATACAGATCGCAATAACACCAACAACAGCATCATCGTTATTCTTAACAAGGTCAGTCGCGTACCATTCGTTAAAAAATGTCGTCCCGCCTTTAAGGTTACCTTGATAAAGAGTATGAAGTAGAGCGTGACCAGTACGGTCAGCTGCTGCACACGTACGCGCCGCCTGGCCACCTTTACCAAAATCTTTAGACTGTCCGCCGAATGGACGCTGATAAATACGCCCTTGTTCTGTGCGAGAGAATGGCAACCCCATGTGCTCAAGCTCAAAAACAGCTTGAGGACCAACAGAACACATATACTCAATAGCGTCTTGGTCACCAATGTAGTCTGACCCTTTTACAGTGTCATACATGTGCCAGCGCCAATCATCATTTGGATCATCACTTGCGATCGCACAAGTAATACCACCTTGCGCAGATACTGTATGTGAACGAGTCGGAAATACTTTTGTAACACATGCGGTATTCAAACCAGACTCAGTTAACTGAAGCGCTGCACGCATACCTGCGCCGCCACCACCGATAACAATGGCATCAAAAGAAATAGTACGAATATTTGCCATTATTTATAGCCCCCAAAGAACCTGAACACCCCATACGATGTAAACAAACATTACAAGACCGCATAGAGATTGAAAAAAGAAACGAGCACCAGTTGCTTTAATATAGTCAGTAGATATAGACCACAAGCCAATCCATGAATGCATACCAATAGACAAAAGCACCATCAAGCTAAAGATGCGCATCCATGTCGCTTCAAACAAAGCGCTCCACTGATCGTATGTAAGATCAGGATTAAGCAGCAAGTAACCAATAATAAAAATAGTGTATAACGACAACACAACAGCTGAAACGCGCTGCATCATCCAGTCATATAGGCCTGAACGACCAAAACTTGTGATTTGAGTTACCATATCCACACTCCTGCTAATACAATAAGAACCGCAGCAATCACAATATTTGCGATAGCAGCACTACGTCCGCTTTCTAATTCCTCAAAGTACCCCATATCCATAAACAAGTGTTTAACACCTGCTACGAAGTGGTACATCAGCGCAGAAACAACACCCCAAATAACGAACTTCACTAGAAAGTTAGTTTGCAGTGCATTCACCACCTGATCAAAACCTTCTTGAGATTCTAAAGAAAGATCGAACGCATAAAACAAGAAAGCCAATCCTACAAAAAGGATAATTCCTGTTACACGGTGAAGAATAGACACGATTGCTGTGACGGGCATTGATATTGTTGAAATATCAAGGTTGACTGGTCTTTTTTTATTCACGACTTTTTACACCATTTTTATCGATTGAATGGTCAATCACGACCCAATGTCTATACGTGATCAAAAAACACTCAATTTAAAGATATCTTAATCACGTCATAGGCCTGCTTTGAAAATCTCATCGATTTGCCAACAAATGCTTAAAAGCGACTCTCTTTTATCCACTAGCATCAACAAATCAATGAAATCGTCTGAGGCGCAATTATAGACCAGCGAAAAATACTAAGACAAATAGACTGAACAAGAGGTTTTCAATGGTCACCATTCACCAAATGAATGTAACCATAAGCTGAAACAATAATGGTATAAAATTACAATAAGCTTACAATCAAAAAACCAATAAAAAACCTTTATTTTCAATTAGATAAAAACAAAAAACATCAAACTTGACTTTATCATCTATTGCGTTTTTGTCAGATAATTACAAAATCCCCACCCATTATGTAAATAGAGTGAAAGTGAACAAGATTGATTTTATAGGCCAGAGACAGTATTTTTTGCGCACCTTCTGAGCTAGTTAGTGTCCAAAAAACACAACTAACTCCGAATCAGAATACGAAGGAGACCATAAATGGCTGATAAAAAAGCGATACTCAAAGTGGATGGGATCGATAAATCTATCGAACTTCCTGTTCTTTCAGGTACTTTAGGCACTGATGTTGTAGACGTTCGAGGCTTAGGTGCCAACGGTGTATTCACATACGATCCAGGATTTATGTCTACCGGCTCTTGTGAATCCTCTATTACTTACATAGATGGCGACGCAGGCATCCTTTTGCATCGCGGCTACCCTATAGCCCAACTTGCAGAACATTCAGACTATTTAGAAACATGTTACTTATTACTTTACGGAGAGCTTCCTAGCAAAGCAGAAAAGGAAGAGTTTGAAAAAACCGTTGGCAAGCACACAATGGTCAACCAATCCATGCACAAATTCATTGAAGGCTTTCGAAATGATGCTCACCCAATGGCCATTATGTGTGGTCTAGTTGGAGCACTGTCTGCTTTCTATCAAGATCATATGGATATTAATAACGCCAAACATCGTGAGATTGCAGCGTTCCGCCTAATTTCCAAAATGCCTACTTTAGCTGCAATTTGCTATAAGTATTCTAAAGATCAGCCAGTTATGTATCCACGTAACGACTTATCTTATGCTGAAAATTTTCTATACATGATGTTTGCCACCCCTTGCGAAGAGTACAAAGTCAATCCTGTATTCGCCAAAGCAATGGATCGCATATTCATACTTCATGCAGATCACGAGCAAAACGCATCAACATCTACCGTGCGTTTAGCAGGCTCATCAGGCGCCAACCCATTTGCTTGTATCGCTGCTGGCATCGCCACTCTGTGGGGACCTGCTCATGGCGGTGCAAATGAAGCCGTTCTGACAATGCTGGAAGAAATCGGCGATGTTGAAAACATTGACGAATTTATAGCAAAAGCAAAAGATAAAAATGACCCATTTAGACTGATGGGATTTGGTCATCGTGTTTATAAAAACTTTGATCCACGTGCAAAAGTTATGCGTGAAACATGTGATCAAGTACTGGAAGAATTGGGACAGTCCAACGATCCATTGCTTAAGATTGCTAAACGCCTTGAGCAGATCGCATTAGAAGATCCTTACTTCGTTGAACGTAAGCTCTATCCTAACGTTGATTTCTATTCTGGCATTATCATGAAAGCTATTGGCATCCCAACCAGTATGTTTACTGTGATTTTTGCCATGTCTCGTACAATTGGCTGGATTTCTCATTGGAATGAAATGATCAGTGGGCCTTACAAAATCGGTCGACCTCGTCAGCTTTATGTTGGTCAACCTGAACGCGATTATCCTAGCAAATAGTACCTCCCTATTTCTAAATAATTAGAAGATAAAAAACCGCGATTTGAAGTGACCCCATAAAGTTGGACTCATTTCTAAGCAGCTAGTAAGGTCTGATTTCGATATTCAATCGGACTCAGACCTTTTAGTTTCTGCTTAATTCGTTCGTTGTTATAGTAATCGATGTATTCTTTGATTTGCTCAATAAGGTCATCGGCATTTTTAAACACCTCATTATGGAACATTTCCGTTTTCAGTATACCGAAAAAATTTTCGGCAACCGCATTATCTAAACAATTCCCTTTGCGCGACATGCTCTGTGTTAACCCTTTTTCTCTAAGCTGTTGTTGATATTGTTTATTCTAGTATTGCCAACCTTGGTCTGAGTGAACGATCGGCTTCTCATGCTGACCTAACTTGTTTATCGCACTCTTCAACATATCTGTGACTAAAGATAATTTCACCGATTGGCGTACTTCGTAACTGACTACTTCTCGATTAAAAAGATCTATGATGGGAGACAGGTACACCTTTTGATCTCCCACTTTAAATT
>NZ_CP025572.1:2815270-2961929 GCF_018336975.1 Marinomonas sp. CT5
CAAAATAAGCACAGCAATAAGCAAGAGACCATTGATTTGCTTGCATGGATTTCAATGCGTTTAACTTGAAGTGAGATGAATAAGGATGGCCTTTATGACGAAAACTTTCAACGCCATGTATTTGAAAAACTAATGACCAGTAACGGATTTGTCCTGATGACACTCCGAATTTACGACCGAGTTCTCTTGAACTTTCATATTGAGCAAGTGTGGCTAATTTTAACTTAAACGCTCTGTGGTATTTAGACATAAAAAGACCCCCAGTAATTGGATAGTCCAACTATTGGGGGTCACTTCAATTCGTCGCGGTTTTTTTATCCTAGAAACGAAATACTTTGAGTAACAGGAGCTACTACACCACTCCTTCTATTCGTCTTCTTCAACTATTTCGGTAATAGTCGGTTGCCCACATTTAAGACACTCACCTTCAATCCAGACTCGATCTTTTGATTCAAACTCTTTAGGATTCTTCATCCCTAAATCAACTTCCAAACAAGTGTTACACCATGTTTGAGCCATAAAATCATTTTGTTCTTCGACACTACGAGCAGTAAAATCTCGTTCCACTACTTGTTCATCTAAAATATCTGTCATTTAATTAATTCCACTATATTGATAGGACACAACTCGGTTTGCATCAGGGTCTAAAGCATTTAACGGTGCTGCAGTTAGAAGTCGACTTAAAGAGATCGAATTAAACAGCTTTTGTTTATCCCCATCTATTTCTATTGAAAATTCGACTTTCTCGCCATCAACCTGAACAAGCGTTACGTTTCTAACTACGCCAATACTTTCAAAATATGACTGTACTTTATTCATAACGCGATAATTTTTTATACCTAAGACCTGAATATTTAATTTACTTGCTGAAGCACTATTCCGTACAGAAGCATAGCGAGATGAAAAAACCTTGGCCAGATCAACACTCGCCTGATCCACCAGTTCTGTTAATGAACCGCCACTCAAATCAAAACGCTCCGTTTCACCGTTTTGAAGCAAAACAAGCAAATCACCACTAACCTGACCGGCAAAAGAACTTACACGTAATGCAGCAACAGAATCCGTCTGATAGCGCTTACTTGCATTTAAAATCCTGTCCTCAAAAAAGCCCCATACATCAGAAACACTGAGGCTTTCTTTATCAACATCATCCAATAAAGGGGCATAAATTGGTACACCAAGACTATTAGTAGAACGGGCAAATTCATTAAGAACATCCGACGGTGCTTTCGAACCAGATAGACTTCTTACACCATTGTCTTCTTTCACTAACCAAACTAATACGGACGGTCGATTATCCCCCCAAACTGGCAAATTATTTTGAGTAAGAAACCCATCAATTGATTCCTGGTAAAATGTCACTCTAATTTTCTTTCCAGGAACAAGCCCATTCTCAGAAGGCAGCAGCTCGTTAAGAGACGCGACTGAATGCTGAGCAACCCAAGTGGATGCCTTACTCTTAGCTTGATCCAATAAATCACCTGTAATAGCTTTTCTATTACCAGAAACTTTAACAAGCACATTTTCAGCCGCTAAACCAAATGCTTCATTTAGCATAACGGATTCAGACTGTGCCACGGGTAAATTAATTTCAGCGCTATAAAGCCCTTGCACAGGGACGGCATTTGCTGATGAGATTAAAAAAACACTAATTAGTAGTAAAAATATACGAGAATTCATAGCCCTTCCTTCGTTTATTTGACTATTCTACTGTCTTAATCACAAAGAACCATAGCCCTAATGCGTCACTATGCTAAAATGCCTTTTTTTCCTCGTACCATGATAAGGCATAGGCAATGACCAAGTCGGATAAACCATCGATTAGTTATAAAGACGCAGGCGTAGATATCAACGCCGGAAACCAACTTGTTGAGCGCATTAAAGGCGTAAGCAAAAAAACCCGCCGTCCAGAAGTAATGGGAGGACTTGGTGGATTTGGTGCCTTAACTCGCCTTCCAACAAAATACAAAAATCCAGTTCTTGTTTCAGGAACAGATGGCGTTGGCACAAAACTACGCCTAGCAATGGACTTGAATCAACATGACACTATTGGCATCGACCTTGTAGCAATGTGTGTCAATGATTTAGTCGTCGCTGGCGCAGAACCACTGTTATTTTTAGATTACTATGCAACAGGCAAGTTAGATGTTGATATCGCTGCGAATGTTGTTACAGGTATTGGTGAAGGCTGTCTGCAGGCTGGTTGTGCACTAGTAGGTGGAGAAACGGCTGAAATGCCAGGTATGTACCATGACGGCGACTACGATTTGGCTGGTTTTTGTGTTGGTGTAGTAGAAGAAGGAAGCATCATTGACGGAACTAAGGTAAAAGCTGGCGATAAACTTATTGCTCTAGGCTCATCTGGTCCACATTCAAACGGCTACTCTCTTATTCGTAAAATACTGGAAGTAAGCAAAGCCGATCTTAACCAAGAGATCGACGGCACACCTTTAAAAGATGCGTTAATGGAACCCACTCGCATCTACGTTAAATCCATTCTCAAATTAATGGAATCCATATCGGTTAACGCACTGGCTCATATCACTGGCGGTGGCTTACTAGAAAATATCCCACGTGTTCTGCCTGAAGATGCGGCAGCTCGTATTGATGCCGCAAGTTGGAAACGCCCTGCTGTGTTTGATTGGTTACAAGAACAAGGAAATGTTGAGCAAGAAGAGATGTACCGTGTTCTAAACTGTGGGGTCGGCATGATACTTTCTATCGATGCCGAGAAAGCAGATGAAGCGCTTGCAATCCTAAAAGCCGAAGGTGAAAACGCTTGGATCATTGGTGATGTTTGTCCACGCAATGGTGGCAAAGAAGTTTTAATCTCTGATCTAGAGATACAGGCATGAGTTTTCCAATCGTTGTCTTAATTTCTGGCAGCGGCAGCAACTTGCAAGCTTTGATTGATCAAAGCTTGCAAGGGCAACTCAATGTCAGAATCTGCGCCGTAATCAGCAATAAAGCAGATGCTTATGGCTTAGAGCGAGCTAAATTAGCAGATATACCTACACACACGGTAGATCATAAACTGTTTAGCAGCCGAGAAGAATTTGACGCCGAGCTGCAAACAATCATTGATCAATATGAACCGAAGCTGGTTGTTCTCGCAGGCTTTATGCGTATTCTAACTGAAACTTTTGCGAAACATTATGAAGGTAGAATGTTAAATATTCACCCATCATTACTGCCTAAGTACAAAGGATTAAATACACATCAACGAGCGATTGGTGCCGGTGAAAAAGAACATGGTGTATCAGTGCATTTTGTTAGCCCTGAACTGGATGCAGGTTCTGTTATCCTTCAAGCTAGTACCGAAATCGCGCCAGATGATACAGCAGAGTCCTTGGCTAAAAAAGTTCACTCTTTGGAGCATATTATTTATCCACTGGCGGTAAAATGGTTTAGTGAGGAACGATTAACATTCCAAAAAGGAATTGCTTTATTTGATGAGAAAGCCCTACCTGAAAACGGCATTCTATATAATCAAGCTCTATTATGAAGTAGGAGAAAGTATGGTAGCTCGTAAGATCCAAATGTGCTTAATGGTTATTGTAATGAGTCTTCCCATACTTTCTCTTTCAGCAACCCCACAGCAAGAAGACTTTTTAAAACCTTATTCAGCGGTTTACAGTACTGTTTGGAAAAAAGGCATAAGCTTAAAAGTAGAAGGCAAACAAACCCTTACCAAACAGTCCGATGATTTATGGAAATTTGTCTTCTCAGCGGACAGTCTCATTGCATCTCTTGATGAATCCTCAGTCTTTAGAGTTAAAGACCATCAAATCATTCCCTCTAAATACGAATATAGAAGCTCAGCTTTAGGCAATAAAAGAAGGGCAACATTAACTTTCGACTGGGAAAATAACCGTGTCCGCAATGACATAAAAGACAAACCTTGGAACATGACAATTCCTCCTAAAACCCTTGATAAATTGTCTATCCAACTACAAGTGAGAGAGGATCTAAAACAAGGGAAAAGTATCTTTGATTATCAAATTGCTGATGGTGGACATATAAAAAACTGGCGTTTTAAGCGCGAAAAAATGGAAACCATAGATACAAAGTTAGGAAGGATTTCTGGCATTAAAGTAATTCGTACAGATAACCTAGAAGATGGCAAAAAAACCTCTTTTTGGTTTGCTCCGAAATTTGATTATCTTTTAGTCAAGTTAGAGCATAAAGAAGATGGTGAATCTTATCATCTTGATATTGATTCGATGAGTCAGCCTTAAAACGACTTTTGTTTACTCTTTAAAGCAGCTCATTGGGCGAATTAACATTGAGTAACTCTGCGCTATTTTCCCAAACAATAGGCTGACAGCCAAACGCATCATAAAAACCTAATACACTGTAACGCTGCCCTTCTTCTAAAAACCCCTTAAGAGCAGCAAGCGCAGTGTCAACAGGCAAAATAGCGTGCAAAGGATGCGCTCCCGAAGCCCCACTTAAATAATAGATTTTGTCGGGTAACAATAAGCTCGCCTCTTTCAGCTGTACAAAAGCCTCACCGCTAATACGAGGTGTATCGCAAGGTGAAACTAATAAATGCGATGTTTTTGCATAGGCCAAGCAAGTGAATAAGCCAGACAAAGGCCCTTTACCTTGATATTCGGGATCATCTTTAATGACGTCATAGCCTAATAGCGCATACTGCTCTGTATTTCTATTCGCATTAATAAACACGCTATCCGCTACGTGTTGCAACGCTTTCCCAACAGATAAAGCCATAGGCTCATTTTGAAAAAATAATAAGCCTTTATCTTGGCGCGACATTCGCTCTGCTTTTCCACCCGCTAACACAGCGCCAGATAAAGAGGTAAACACCATACTACTTGCTCTTAAATAAGGTTATCAAAAAAGCCTTTATCGCGCTTAGACCAGATCTCATCAGCCAAAGCAAGGCATCCTTCATGTGATGTTTCACCATAAAGAAGTCCGGCCACCGACGCAATGGTTTGTCTCACTGCTTGGTCTCCGAATTGATCAAGCTGAGCCCCTCGCCAATGATCAGTTAAGCGAGATAGATCTAAATTATCTTTTAAACGCTTATGCTCTTTTTCCGCTTTTGGCCAATCCGACCAACTTGCCACACCATTCTGCCATTTACCTAGCGTCACATCCCGCTCTGGGTTCACTTCCGCTTCACCGTTACCACCACGAAACACCAATACAGAAGCATCCCCAAGTAACTCACAGGCGGAGAGATGCAGCTCATCATAGCCGCGGTGAAAAACCCCATGAACACTGTGACTAGCAAAAAATGGATTCATCATACGCACCACGGTGTTTACAGGGGAACGTAATCCTAAAACATACTTTAAATCCATCATATGCCCTAAAGACTTATCTATTTGGGCAAGAGGAATGTAAGCGAAGTTTCTACTCTCAAGCTCCCGCGTTATATCTTCCCTCGAATGACTAATTGCTAAGCCAAGTTGTTGAATGCTTTGCTCAACATAAATGCGATTTTCACCGTCAAATGTATGGCCATGCATAACAATTTTCACACCCGTATTGGCTAACGCGAGAGCGGCCAATAAAAACCAAGGCAGCTCATTCCGCTTACCAGCGTAAGCAGGCCAATCCAAATCTACTTTGGTACCCAAGGACTTTTGTTTGGCCAAATAGGCTCTGGTGGCTTTGGTAAAACCAACAGTTTCTTCTACCGTCTCTTCACGGATGCGAATTAACATCCAAAAGGCCCCAGATTGCTCTGGAGCAACCTGACCAGACAGCATCAAGCTCATGGCATGCTCAGCTTCTTCTGTCGTTAAACTACGGGCTCCCTTTTTCCCACGTCCCAAGATTTGCACATACTGGGTAAAATCATTGGCTGCTATTTTTTCTCTCATACTGATAACTCCGCCACTACAGGGATAAAGTGCTTTAATTCAGGAAGGCATGAGCCACAATTCGTACCGCATTTAAGTTTGGCTCCCAACGCATCAACAGAATCAGCTCCCGCAGCAATGGCTTTTTCTATCTGCTTCGTACCTACCTGAAAACACGAGCAAACTATGTCACCTTTCTCTTCAATATTCGCAGGAGAACCAACCAAAAGAGCTAAACGATCTTGCAATGATAACGGCGCATTAATCGCCAAATTAGAGCTCAGCCATTCAGTAGAAAGAGACTCTGGCTTGGGATGAGAATAAATTAACAAAACAAGCTTTTGATCCACCAGTTTCGCCACTCGACTTTGTTGAGTAATCGGGTTGGAATACTCTATCCAATCACTCTGTCCAGTAAGGCTTTCACTGATATGACAATCAATAGCCTTCAAATTGGCCTGAGTCTGTCCATTTTTCCAAACTACTTCATAATGATAACCATGCTCTGACGGCACTTGGCACCAATATAGACAATCAGCTAAGGCAAGTGGTACGGCTGAAATAATTAAGCCGTAACAAGCATCACTAACCGCTGCCAGCTGCACCTGAGCATGTTTAGATTCTGGCTGACCTGATAACGGATCGACCACCTGAGGAATTAAGTTCGAAACGACCGATGCGTTAGCAAATTGCTGTGTCCAGTGAATTGGCGTAAAAACACTATTTGGCGCAACGGCGTGACTTATTTTGGCTTTTAACAGGACTTCTCCATGGGGCGAAGTGATGCGTACTACAGCTTTATCTTCTATTCCTAGGCGCTGGGCAGCTTTTGGATGAATTTCAACATAAGGTTGTGACGTATGTTTTGCAAGAGAGGCGGCATCACCTGTGCGTGTCATGGTGTGCCATTGATCACGAACACGCCCTGTATTTAAGGTAAAAGGCCACTCCTGAGAGCTTTGATTTTTGGGTAAACAAGGTGTGATAGCAACAAATCTTGCTCGTCCATCTGGAGTAAAGAAACGCCCATCAGCAAACATTCGCTTGGTGCCTTCTGGCCGACCTTTAGGCACTGGCCACTGTACAGGTGTGATAGCATCGTATTCAGCTTTGGTTATTTGACTAAAATAACCAATATCAAAGTCACGTTTACCATGATTTTCAAAGGCCGATAAAGCCGCATGCTCAGCAAAGATTTCATGGACATTCTGATAACTAAAAGCCGAAGCAAATCCAAGGCGTTTTGCCACTTCGCAAATTGCCCACCAGTCATGTCTCGCTTGCCCAGGAGCCGGTAACATTCCCCGTTGACGTGAAATACGCCGCTCTGAATTCGTCACCGTTCCATCTTTTTCACTCCAGCCAGTCGCTGGAAGTAGCACATCAGCCATAGCGGTTGTGTCTGTATGTGCTTTGCAATCACTAACAATGACTAACTCACATTTCTCCAACGCTCTACGAACCTGCGCAGTGTCTGGCAGGCTAACCATAGGATTAGTCGACATAATCCACACCACTTTGACTTTCCCCTCTTCCATGGCTTGAAATAAGTCGACTGCTTTCAAGCCATTTTCTGTTGCCATATTGGGTGCTTGCCAAAAACGCTGCACCAGATCCAACGCTCCTGGCGTAGCGAAGTCCATATGAGCCGCTAGCTGGTTCGCCAAGCCACCCACTTCCCTCCCGCCCATAGCATTTGGTTGACCGGTAATCGAAAAAGGTCCCGCTCCCTCCTTACCAATTCGCCCCGTCGCCAGATGACAATTGATAATGGCATTGCATTTATCAACACCCGAAGAAGACTGATTAACCCCTTGGGAATAAAAGGTAATTGTCTTTGAATGCTCTCGCCACCAGCTTGCCAAGCAAGCAAGCGCTTTCTCATCGATTCCACAAAAATCCGCGGTAAAAGACAGATTTGGAGTTGACTCTACTGCATGGCTCAAAGTTTCTGCGAAACCATTCGTATGATTAACGATAAAATCCTCATCCAAAATGCCGGCTTGAGCTGAATCATTCAATAAAAAGGAGAATATGGCGGCATCACTGCCAGGCTTAATCGCCAAATGCAAATCAGCAATGTCACACGTTGCAGTTTCTCGTGGATCAATCACCACAACTTTCATGTTAGGCCGTTGCTTTTTCGCAGAAGCAATTCGTTGAAATAAAATGGGATGAGTCCAAGCGGCGTTCGACCCAACCATGATTAATAAATCACAGAGTTCTAGATCTTCATAATTACAAGGTACAGTATCCGAACCAAAGGCGCGCTTATACCCCACTACGGCAGAGGCCATACAGAGCCGCGAATTAGTATCAACATTCGCCGTACCAATAAACCCTTTGGCCAATTTATTAGCAACGTAATAATCTTCCGTGAGAATTTGCCCAGAAAGATAGAAAGCAAAAGCATCCGGCCCATGATCTTTTACAATTTGGGAGATTTTTGAACTAACGGTTTCTATCGCAGATTCCCAAGACACAGCTTGGCCATTAAGCATAGGAGCCAATAAACGGTCATCAGATTTAATCGTCTGAGCAAGGCTACTACCTTTAACACATAAACGACCAAAATTTGCCGGATGATCTAGATCACCAGAAACAGGAGGAACATCCTGATTGACTGAGTCCGGAATAGTTAAGTTAACCCCACAGCCAACACCACAATAGGGACAGGTTGTTTTTCCGCTAATGGCTGTCTTCTTTGTTGCCGTCATGGATCTTCCTCGTGCTTTTGTATTTCTTAAAAACAAAAAAGGCCCAATCACTTTCAAAAAAGTGATTGGGCCTCGTTGCCTTTTGTAATATCTGTATGCTTTATGTGTAAGCCTTCATCGGTTTACGGTGCATCAGTACTTTAATATTAGCAATAAGCAAGCCAACTTTGACAAGCACTGATTAAAGGCGAAAATCCTTATCTTTTAGCAGCTGCAGCTTTATCATCGACAGAACACTTTCTTATTAAACCTAAAAATAGCGCCTAAATAGTGCAAACACACAAATACGTGCACCGTTATGAGTGTGTTGCGATGAACACCTCTCCCCCTTCTAACTTTGCTTGCCAATGAGGCACCTTGATATCCTCTTCAAGACATTGGCCTGAGCTCAGCTCATAATGCTGTTTATACAATGGACTAGCCACCACCCACTGATCTTGAAGGTGAGCAACTAGCCCCCGAGACAAGACATTTGCCTTGCCAATTGGGTCCCAATTACCAATCGCAAAGATTTTATTGTCCGACTCAGGCACGTAGAAAACCGCCACCTGCTCGCCATTCAACATGGCTGCAACACCAGCCCCTTCAATTAAATCTTCTTGTTTACAAATTAATTTCCATGGCATCGTCATCGTATTAGCCCACCTTCGCAATTAATTGCTGTTTTTCAAACTCAGTTGCAGGGCGCATTTGGTCACGCTCCTCAACAAACACCACATTGCTATCGCTTCCCTCATAGTTAACAAATTGACGGAAAGTTTTGAGTGCTTCAGGATCCTTCAAAGTGGTTTTCCATTCACACTGGAAGGTATCCACTACGTGCTGCATACTTGCTTCAAGCTCAGCGCATAATCCCAGCTTGTCGTTAATCACCACATCTTTTAGATACTCTAAACCACCCTCTAAACCTTCCATCCAAACCGAGGTACGCTGTAATCGATCAGCTGTTTTGGTGTAAAACATTAATACTCGATCGATATATTTCACCAAGGTTTCGTCATCCAAATCTTTCGCAAAAAGATCTCCGTGACGCGGCTTCATACCACCATTACCACACACATATAGGTTCCAACCGCCTTCGGTCGCAATCACCCCAATGTCTTTACTTTGAGCTTCAGCGCATTCGCGTGTACAACCAGAAACAGCAAACTTAATCTTGTGAGGTGAGCGCAGTCCCTTATAACGATTCTCTAAATCAATCGCCATTTTCATACTGTCATTCACCCCGTAACGACACCAAGTACTACCAACGCAAGACTTTACCGTACGCAAAGACTTGCCATAGGCTTGACCGGTTTCAAACCCTGCCGCGATGAGCTTCTCCCAAATCTGTGGCAATTGTGACAAGGTTGCACCAAATAAATCGATACGTTGACCGCCTGTTACCTTGGTATATAAACCGTATTCTTTTGCCACTTCCCCCAATACAATCAATCTTTCAGGGGTAATTTCACCACCGGGAATACGAGGTACGATGGAATAAGTACCGTCTTTTTGCATATTGGCAAGAAAGCGATCATTTGTGTCTTGCAAACTGATATGCTCTTTTTTCAGTACGTAATCATTCCAAACGCTGGCTAAAATAGAACCCACAGCCGGTTTGCATATCTCACAACCATGACCTTTACCATGCGTTTTCAATAACTCAGCAAAAGTTTTAATTTCACCTACTTTCACTAAGTTATATAAATCTTGGCGGGTGTAGGCAAAGTGCTCACAAATATCTGTGCTGACCTCAACTCCCAACGCTAATAATTCGTTATCAACGACTTTTTTCAATAACGCAGCACAGCCACCACAACCCGTAGCAGCCTTGGTGATACCTTTTACATCACCCACAGACAAGGCACCATTGCACACGGCATCACTAATATCTTGCTTAGAAACATTATGGCAACTACAAATCGATGCAGTTGCTGGCAAGGCATCGACCCCTAATCCAACAGGAGCCCCATCCATTGCAGGCAAAATCAGAGCTTGCGCCTGTGTAGGAAGATCAATCCCATTGAGGTAATACTGCAACAAGGTGTCGTAGTAACTGTTATCACCAACCAACACAGCCCCTAACAGCTTTTTGCCATCTTCAGATACCACCATCTTGCGATAGCTTTGACTCAATTCATCTTGATATACAAAGACTTTACAACCTTGAGACTGTGCATGTGCATCACCCACAGAGCCAACATCACAGCCCAAGAGTTTCAGTTTTGTACTCATGTCTGCGCCAGTAAAGGTCACACCCGCATCACCCATCAGATGCCCTGCAGCCGATTTTGCCATGGCATAACCCGGCGCTACCAAGCCAAAAATACGGTTATTCCAAAGCGCACACTCACCAATAGCGTATATATTTTCGTCACTGGTCTGGCAATGGTTATTGACGCAAATACCGCCACGCTCACCAACACTCAACCCTGATTGGTGCGCCAAAGCATCTTGCGGTCGAATACCTGCAGAGAACAAAATTAAATCTGTTTCAAGATGAGATCCATCAGCAAAGTTCATTCGGTGAAAAGCCGTCTCCCCATCGACAATCTCTGTAGTTGCCGTGTTGGTGTAAACTTGCACCCCTAAACCTTCTATCATCTCTTTTAGAACAGCTCCGCCCTGTTCATCCAGCTGTACTGGCATGAGACGAGGCGCAAACTCAACCACACTGGTTTCCAAACCAAGGTTTTTCAGCGCATTGGCTGCCTCTAATCCAAGCAAACCACCACCGACAACCGTTCCTCGTGTTACTTGTTTTGCGCAAGCTCGAATGGCATCCAAATCATCAAGAGTACGGTACACAAAGGTGTTATCACGCTTATGACCAGGAATAGGCGGTACAAAAGGGTAAGACCCAGTCGCTAGCACAAGCTTGTCATAAGCTAAAGATTCACCATTTTGCAATATCAATTGTTTCGCTTCACGGTCTATCTCGGTCACTAAACTATTGATGAAATAACGCACGCCATGTTCATCATATAAAGTGCCATCCGTCATCGCTAAGTCAGCCGCACCTTTTCCAGTGAAATACTCACTAAGATGCACTCGGTCATAGGCTAAATAAGATTCTTCACCGAACACGGTAATTTGAAAGGTTTCGTGACCACCTTGAGCGATTATCTGCTCAACAAAATGGTGACCGACCATGCCATTGCCAACGACAATGAGATGAGGTTTTGTAGTAAGAAAAGACACGGTTGACGTCATTATATTTTCCTCGCTGTAACTCTTTTTAAGTAACATGCCTAACGGCTAACAACACCAAAAACGACTCAATTTAGGCCACTTGGGGACAGCAATAGGCTTCACCAAACACCAGCAAATCAAGCATGTTAGAGACATTGGTCTTATTTTGAATTAACTGGAAATACCAGTTTCCATCGGCGACGTTGCCATAAAGAATTGCGCCAACCAGTATGCCTTCGTTGACTACTAGTTTGCGGTAATGATTTGCGCCCACATCTTTGAAAACGATACAACTATCTTCTGTTGAAGCTTGAATCTTTCCCACAGATAAAAGTTGAACGCCGGACACTTTTAATTTGGTTGGTGTAGGCTCAATATCAAATACAGCCTCTTCACCAGCCAACACCTTCAGCAAGACATTAATTTGTGTCCAGATAGGTGCGACTAAACCAAATGTTTGTCGGTCAAATTCGCAACACTCCCCCAAAGCATAAATATCTGCATGAGAAGTTTGCATTTTTTTATCGACAATAATGGCGCGATTGGTCTCCAAACCTGCTGCTTTTGCCAAGTTAATCTCTGGCGAAATCCCAGCTGCCATAACCACTAAATCAATCGCTAATGACTCCCCACTTTGACACTCCACATGGGAAACTCGACCATCATCCTGCTGCCTAAATGAAACTGGCGACTCCCCAAGTCGAAATTCAATGCCCATTTGCTTAAATCTATTAAGCAAAAGCCCTGCCGCTTCTTCATCTAGCTGTCTATTTAGCAACCAATTAGAGCGATGAAACACGACTACTTTGTGTCCGCGCTTTACCAAACCAGCCGCCGCCTCTAATCCCAACAAACCGCCACCAATAACACAAATTTTCTGGCAGCCAGTTAGCTGAGTCATAACCTCCACGTCCTTCAAAGTACGAAAAGCCATAACATTTGGCGCTTCTCTGCCTTTGATTGGTAATAAGCTGGCCCTTGAGCCAGTTGCCAATACCAATTTGTCATACCCAATGAGCTGCCCACTTTTTAACGTAAGGGTTTTCGCTCCTACATTCAGGCTGGTTACTGGATCATTAGCAAGCACCTGTACTCCTTCATCGCACATGCGTTGCATATCCACTAACGGCATATCAGCCTGAGAAATCTCATTGGCCAATAATGAAGACAGCAGAATTCGGTTATATCCCACGTTAGCTTCTTCCCCGATCAAAATGATCTGGAACAAGTGACCATGGGATTGCCACAAATCATGCGCCAATTTGCTACCGGCCATTCCGGCACCAACAATGACAAGATGACGTTTGTTATGCATTGGCAACTTTGACATTATCTGTCGCCTTATTATTTTTAGCCGCCACTTGAATTGGCTCAACTTTGCGCTGCTTTTCATAGAGGAAAGTTAATACTTGCGTACGATAATCAACGTATCTAGGGTCATTCGCTAACGCTAAACGATCACGAGGACGCTCTAAATCCACATGCAATATTTCTCCTACCGTGGCAGCTGGGCCATTAGTCATCATGACAATACGATCCGACAACAACACAGCCTCATCCACATCATGAGTAATCATAATCACTGTGTTGTTAAGGTCTTTTTGAATTTCCATCAAAGAGTCTTGAAGATGTGCACGGGTTAAAGCGTCCAACGCACCAAAGGGTTCATCCATAAGCAAAACACTAGGCTCCATAGCCAGAGCTCGAGCAATACCAACACGCTGCTTCATACCGCCTGAAATTTCATCTGGACGTTTATCAGCCGCATGCGTCATGTGCACCAACTCAAGGTTATGCATGATCCAGTCATGCATTTCTTTTTTGGTTTTGGTTTTACGAAATACCTGCTTAACCGCCAACTCAACATTTTGATAGGACGTTAACCAAGGTAATAATGAATGGTTTTGAAACACCACCGCACGTTCAGGGCCAGGCCCTTTCACCTCTCGGCCATCTAATAAAATGCCGCCCTCAGTCGCATCGTATAGACCCGCGACAATATTCAGAACCGTAGATTTACCACAACCAGAGTGACCAATGAGTGAAACAAATTCGCCCTTCTCAATTTTTAAACTTACATTATCTAAAGCCTTAAACGGCCCTTTTGGAGTTGGAAATTCAATCGATATATGACTGATGTCTAAATGTGTTGCCATGTTCATTCTCCCGTTAGCATTTTTCTTTTAGCTATCTTGTTCTAGCGAAGTACCTGAGTTTTATCCCAAGAAGCAAAGCGCTGAATTGTTAACATGACTCGGTCTAACAAATAGCCAATAAAACCAATCATCAATACCGCTACCATGATTCGCCCCAAAGAATTCGAACTACCGTTCTGAAATTCATCCCAGACGAACTTCCCAAGACCTGGGTTTTGCGCCAGCATTTCTGCAGCAATTAACACCATCCAAGCAATACCGAGCGATAAACGCAGACCGGTAAACATCAAAGGAATTGCGGATGGAATGACGATTTTCATCACATGAGTCATCCAGCCAAGCTGCAAAACCTTGGAAACGTTCAACAAATCTTTCTCGACAGCAGCAACACCCACAGCCGTGTTAATCAAAGTAGGCCACATACAACACAAGGTTACGGTGAACATGGAGGTTAAAAACGATTTGGAAAATATAGGATCATCAGATACATAACTCGCACTCACTACCATAGTTACCAAAGGCAGCCATGCTAGAGGAGAGACGGGTTTAAAAACCTGAATAACAGGGTTCAACGCGCTGTAAACGGAACGGTTTAATCCGATTAAAATACCTAATGGAATAGCAATCAAACTCGCCAAACCAAACCCTGCTAGTACGGTATAAAGGCTGGTAAATATTTGATCAAAAAAAGTAGGCTTGCCTGTATAGTCTCTTAGCTTGCCAACATAGCTTGGATCTTTCGCTTGTCGCTCAGCAATTCTTTCTTCTTGACGCGCGTAGAATTTTTCTTCTTTTATGCGCTCATTTTGATGTTCGGTTAGCAAGCTGTTCCATTGCTCGTAAACTACAACAGGCCCAGGAAACTCTCCCAACGAGGTATGTACCCGACTCGCGCCGGCTTGCCATAACAAGATGAACACTACAATGCCGAAGACAGGCAGTAAGATTCCTTTCAAAGAAAAGGCACTAATTTTGTCTTTTAACGAGGCCATGGTTACGCTTGCTATCATCATCTTTTACTCACTCAATTTAACTCATAAAACGGCTACGCTGTGTAGCCGCTTTATCTTGTTTACGTTAGATTTTGTCGTCGCCTTTTAAGCCGATTTTGAAGCTTTTCAAGTAATCATTAGGGCGTTTACCGTCATAGGTAACCCCATCGATAAAGTCACTTTGTGGTGGTTTAAAACCATCTTCTTTTTCAAAATCTGGAAACTCAGACGCCATCATCACACCATCTTCAATCAAAGATTTTGCCGCTTGTGCATAAATGTCTGGACGATAAACGTCTTTCGCCGTTTTCATATACCACTCATCGGATTTTGGCTCAGCAATCTGTCCCCAACGGCGCATTTGCGTTAAGTACCAAATCGCATCGCTGTAATAAGGGTAAGTTGCGTTATGACGGAAGAATACGTTGAAGTCTGGAATCTCGCGTTTATCGCCTTTCTCATACTCAAAAGTGCCTGTCATACTGTTGGCAATAACATCATAGTCCGCACCAACATATTGGCTGCGAGAAAGGATTTTTACTGCTTCAGGGCGATTCGCATTGTTGTTTTCATCTAACCATTTCGCCGCGCGAATCATAGCCTTCACAACGCGGATATGAGTATTTGGATATTCTTCAGCCCAATCACTGCTTACCCCAAACACTTTCTCAGGGTTGTTCTTCCAAATTTCATAATCGGTAATAACTGGCACGCCAATACCTTTAAATACCGCTTGCTGGTTCCAAGGTTCGCCTACGCAATAGCCAGAAATAGTTCCAGCTTCCATGGTAGCTGGCATTTGTGGCGGCGGTGTCACAGACAACAAGGCATCGGCGTTAATTTGACCGCTAGTATCACCTCGCTCTGGTGCGTAATAACCAGGGTGAATGCCACCAGCAGCAAGCCAGTAACGTAATTCGTAGTTATGAGTGGATACAGGAAACACCATCCCCATTTTGAAAGGCTTGCCTTGGGCTTTATAGCCATCGATAACAGGTTTTAACGCGCTAGCACTGATTGGATGAACGGGCTTACCATCTGGGCCGTTAGGAATGTTTTTCTTCATTTCATCCCAAACATCGTTTGAGACGGTAATGCCATTACCATTCAAATCCATACTAAAGGCTGTCACTACATGAGCTTTCGTACCGTATCCGATAGTTGCCCCTAGCGGTTGACCCGCTAGCATATGCGCACCATCTAACTGACCATCAATGACTCGATCTAATAATACTTTCCAGTTCGCTTGCGCTTCTAAAGTGACATACAAACCTTCATCTTCAAAATAGCCTTTTTCGTAGGCAATAGCCAATGGCGCCATATCTGTTAATTTGATAAAACCAAATTTCAGCTCTTCTTTTTCTGCATAACCTAGCTCTGCATGAGCAGCGCCAGTTATTAGTACAGAACCCAATACGATAGACAGACTTATTTTTTGAGTGGCATTAACAAAGATCGGCAAACCAATAGCCGTTTTCAAACATCTTAGGTTCATAATCACGCTCCGCTTAAGGGGTTAAACACTACAAAACAAAAAAAGGCGCATGCAAATCACAATCTATGTGTTCGCAGGCGCCTTTGCCATTCAAAGAAAGTCCTACATTGGACAATCAATAATGTGGGTGATAACTAACTACCGTTGCTAGACTCACCAAAATTTTAATCTCTATGTTTCTATCTCTCTTCTAAAGCACACAATGTGCCAAGAAAATTAACCATCTGATTTTAAAGATTTTTTGTTACTACACTACAATTAAGTGTAAGCAATAAGCACAGACAGTCACTTTGTTTGCCCAATCATCATGCAAGCCGCACCAAAATAAGACACCCATCTCAGATTGATTACTTTATAAAACCACTCAAAATACCATCGGGGTGCAATCGTATCTTTCCAGACGCCACGGCCTCCAACCAACCAGATTCATCGTCGGCCGATAAATGCCAACTCATATGATCTTTTTCTCCTATTAGCCCCAAAGCTTTAAAGTAAAGATCCTGACGATAAACCTGCTCTGCAATTGTATTCAGCGTCTTAATATCCCCCAATTGATGCCAGCGATGCATTTGCGCCATGATCCACAAAGCATAACTTGGCAAAGGCTTATTAATTTCATGACCTGAAAAGCGCTGATAGGCTTTCATCGGCCAATCAAATTGGCCTTTTGGCTTAATGGCACTAAATCCGTACACCAGTTGTTCTAACGTACAATTCAAATAATCTGGATGGCTTAAAATACTAAGTAATTCCGTTTGATTACTTGGCTCATCAACCCATAAACACGCTTTTTCTAACGCTCTAATAATTGATAAATGCACTTCCGGATTCTGTTCAGCCCATGCGGAATTTACGCCAAACACTTTTTCAGGAGTACTTCCCCATATCTCATAACCTGTCACGAGCATGTGCCCCACCCCTTGCTCTACTGCAAGGCTGTTCCATGGCTCTCCCACGCAATAACCATCAATATCACCGGATTTTAAGCTATCGAGCATTTTTACGGGTGGAACAACAACTATTTGCACATCTTTATCGGAATCAATTCCGGCTCGGCTTAGCCAGTCTCGCAATTGATAATTATGGGATGAATAAGGGTAAACCATGGCAAAACGCAATGGGTCGGCATCCATACTTCGCGCATCGAGCAGTCTTTTAAGCGCTATTCCACTGCGGATATCAGTAGAAGACTCAGCATAATGCTGCAACTCTTCATACAAGGCATTTCCTATCGTGATGCCGTTACCATTATGACTGACAGTAAAACTCGTCTGCATAGCCGTCTTAATAGTGCCAATACCTAAACTGGCGGCAATCGGCATAGACGCCAACATATGTGCACCATCCAGTAAACTAAAGGCAACTTTATCGCGAATACTTGCCCAAGACGCCTCTTTAGATAACACCACTTCCACGCCTTCTTGGATGAAAAAACCTTTTTCTTGAGCAATAACAAAAGGCGCACAATCGATAAGCGGAATAAATCCGATGCGGACAGGCTCGCTAGTTTGAATAATAGTATTTGACTGTGTCAGGTTCACTTTGAACCTCCCATTAATTCCATAACAGAGATGATATTTCGAGCAACATCCGTCATTCGCTGACTGCGATCCATAGCGAGTTTTCGCAGTGCTTTATAGGCTGCGGGTTCATCACATTGTTGATGCTTCATGATCAGCCCCTTTGCTTTTTCTATCAGCTTACGGTCTTCAAGTTGGCTTTTTACAGAGTCCAACTCCATCCTTAATGCTTGGAACTCTCGAAACCGCGCAATGGCAACTTGCAGCAAAGCTTTGACGCTGCCGCTATTAACGCCATCCACGACATAAGCACTCACACCAGCGCGAATAGCCGCTTCCACGTGCCGGGAATCATCTTCTTCAGCGAACATAACAATAGGACGAGGGTTATCTTTGGTAAGTCGAGACATATTTTCTAACATATCGCGATCAGGAGATTCGATATCAATAATGACCATATCTGGCTGGCATTCAGTAACCGCTTCCGTGAGGTTTTTCGCATTCTCCAGCCGTCTAATAACACGGTAACCACTATCTATCATGGCTTGTTCTACAATGGCAGCCCTTGCAGGCTCATTATCCACAAGCATCACGGTTAATTCTTTTTCAGGGGGAGCTGACATGGTGCATTCTCATAAACAAACATAAAGTGTCGTAATTAGAAAATGCAAGATGTGCGCCATTAGGACACACAATTTATTGGAATAATTAGGTTAGAAATAGAGTTTTTTAGACGAATTAACTAAAAAACATTATGAAGATGATAAAGTCGAACAAAAGTAGTGCAAGAAAATATTATTAACGATCTAAATTAATGCACACCATACCGAGACTGGGCTAACAAGGCTAATGCCAATCTATCTTTCGTTTTCGTTTTTTTGAAAATGGAAGTTAAATGAGCTTTCACTGTTCGCTCAGTAATATCCATTTCTTTGGCTATTTGTTTATTAGATAAACCTTTTGAAATAAACTGAGCAACACTTAACTCTCGCTCAGATAACTCTTCCAATTCATCATTTTGAATCTCAGTGGGGACAACCGATTGCATAATCAGCTGTTGGATGAATGCCTTACCCCCCCAAATTTCACCTGAGTCCACAACTGACAAGACTAAAGAAAGCTGTTCCTTCCCTATATAAGGTGCACATTGCCCACTCACCCCAGCGGAAAAAAGCGTCAAAGAAGCCGCTTGATTCAGCTGATTCGGAAAAACAATAATTTTCAGTTCAGGAAAGTCAGTAGACAAGGCAACAACCTCCTCAACCTGTTCTGAAAGCAAAGAGTCTTCGAGATAAATAAAGCAATATGAAAAAACAAGAAAAGTGTCTTCTAATATTTTGCGTACTTCATCAAAGGCCATAGCTCTTACTAAAGAACTTTGCTCGGAAGTAACCTGATTCCAATGTTTCCATACTGCATCGTCCGTATTCAAACACAAAATATTCAAAATAATCCTCGTCCTATCAAGTTCGATGCGACCATTTTAACCAGCAAATAATAGCGAATTGTTAACATTTGTTAACATTGATTACATTAGAAAATAAATTTGTAATTATCTCTCACGCAACGCATTCTGTTTTGCCTTTAAAATCGGTTTTAATAAATAATCCAACAGGGTTTTCTTACCTGTAATAATATCTACACTTGCCTGCATACCAGGAATAATAGGTAAAGGTGACTCTTTTGTACCTAGATAGTTTTTATCCGTTCTTACACGGACTAAATAAAAACTGTTGCCTTCCTCATCTAAAATTGTATCGGCACTGATGTTTTCAACCACACCATGCAAACCACCAAAAATTGCAAAATCGTAGGCTGATAATTTCACCACGGCACTCAAACTAGGCTTAATAAAACCAATGTTTTCTGGGCGTACTTTGGCTTCTATTAAGAGCGAATCCTCTATTGGTACGATTTCAAGCAAATTCATCCCAGGCCGGATAACACCACCGACGGTATTAATTTGAATTTGCTTAACGATACCCTTAACAGGAGAGCGAACTTGGGTTCTTGATACCTTATCTTCAAGAGAAACATTTGATTCTTTTAGCTGGTCTAATTTGCTTTTTACTTTGGTCAAATCTTCTTGCGCATCCGCTCGAAATTTCGCTTCACTCTGCTGTAAATTACTTTGTGCTTCTTTTAAAGCGGAACGGGCACGTGGAATAGCAAGTTCTGTAGCTTCTAAATCCCCTTGCAATTGATTTACATCTCTCTCTAGCTGAAGCAGCTCTACCCTAGAAACAGCACCTTGTTCAAACGCTGGTCGTGTTAAATTCAGCTCTTCTTTCGAAAATTTATAACTCTTCTTCAAATTGTCTCGCTTAGCTTCTAACTCAACAATTTCCTGTTTTTTCTGCTCTATCTGCTGCTGAAATGATGACTGATTTGTTCGTAAAGATTCTAATCGATTGTTGTATAAGTCTAATTCGCGACTCACAACAGAGGGATGCTCTTTTTTTATTTCAGGATCAAATTCAGGTTTTTTACCGTACGATTCAGCTTGCAAACGCGTAGCACGAACTTGCAAATTGATCGATTCAGCTTGCTGTTCACGCAGTGAAGAAACGGCTTCAGTATTTTCAATGGTCATTAATACCTGATCCGTATCGACTACCTGACCCACTTTGACATTAATTTCTTTAAGAATCCCACCTTCTAGGTTTTGAATTTGTTGCACTTGGCTGGAAGGAATCACCTTGCCTTCGCCCACCGTTACCTCATCCAGTGACGTATAGTAAGCCCACACTAAAGCTGATGAGATAAAAAGAAAAATCACCCAAAGGATAATTCGACCACCACGCGGTGTTTTTAGCATCAAAGCAGCATTTCGATCTGTTAAATATTCTAAATCTTGTTGCGATATCGGCTTTTTACTCATTAGCTAACCTTCAATTTGCCTTGACGAAGCGCCTCATGTACCTGCGCTTTTGGACCATCTGCAATTAATCGACCATTATCCATAACGATAATTCTATCTACCATGTCCAGCATTGAGGCCTTATGCGTAATCAGAATTAAAGTCTTGTCTTTAATTCCATCTATTAACCGACGCTTCATTCGAGACTCTGTGGTGTTATCCATTGAAGCCGTGGGTTCATCTAAAATCAAAATAGGTGGATCAAATAATAATGCCCTAGCAATGGCAATACTTTGACGCTGGCCTCCTGATAGTGAAGCGCCACGCTCACCAACAATACTGTCTAAACCACTCGGTTTACGATTAGCAAACTCTGAAACACCAGATAAATCCGCTGCTCGAATGATGGCATCATCTTCCATATAAGGCACACCCATGACGATATTATCCTTAATCGAGCCATAGAATAAATTAACGTCTTGCGACACAGAGCCAACATTACGACGTAAATCGGTTGGATTCACTTGACGCAAATCCACACCATCAATTCTTATCGCTCCACTGTCAGGCGTATATAGGCCAGTCATGAGCTTGCCAAGTGTCGACTTTCCTGAGCCAATCCGACCAATAATAGCGACTTTTTCCCCTGCCTTAATGTTAATATTAATCGCACTTACAGCCGCTTGCTCTTGCTCTGGATAAGAGAAGTTTACTCCTTCAAACTGAAAATCCCCCTTAAATAAAGGACGATGAACAAATTTCACGTTATCAGGTTTTTCAACTGGCGAGGACATGATTTCGTTAAGCGAAGTGAAAGCCGATTTTGCTTGGTTATAACGTGTTGCTAGACTGGCCACTTGCGCCATTGGACCAAGCGCCCTCCCTGTTAGCATCACCGAAGCCACCAGAGCCCCCATACTCATATTGCCTTCAGATATTTGATATACCCCAACAATCACAATGATAACGGTTGTAAGCTGTTGCGCTACCATGGCAAAAGAGGATGAAGACTGAGATAACTGACGCGTTTTCACTCCCCAATCAGCAATATTACCAACCGCACTTTCCCATTGCTTTTGCATCACTCCTTCAGCGTTATTCAACTTGACACTTTCCGCGTTGTATAAACTCTCAATCAATACTGCATTCTTTTGCGAGGCAGTCTTTTGACTCTCCTCAATCGACCTTCGCAACGGAATTTGGATGATAATGCTATAAAGAACAATCAGGAAAATGGTGATAATAGGAATGTAACCAACCGGACCACCAATCAGCCATATCACACCAATAATCAAAAACATAAACGGGATATCGACCAGAGTGGTTATCGATGCTGAAGTAATAAAGTCTCGAATACTTTCGAATTCCTGAAGGTTTTTAGCAAAGGCACCAACAGACTTAGGCCTTGACGCCATTGTAATGTTATTCACTTTAGAAAAAATGGCCGCTGAAATTAGTATGTCGGACTTTTTACCAGCAATATCAATAAAATAAGCGCGTAGCGTTCTCAATAAAAAATCAAACAGATACACAACAGCGGCACCAATAGCCAACACCCAGAGCGTATCAAAGGCATTATTTGGCACCACTCGATCATAAACATTCATCACAAATAAAGGGCTGGCTACTGCAAAGATGTTAATGAGTAAAGAGGCAATAAAAACATCCCGATAAATTCGCCAAGAACTGACAACAGTCCCCCAAAACCAATGGCTTTTTTTATTCTCTTCTTCGTCGTTTTTTTCTGAGCGCTTATCAAATTGGTATAACGGACGAACAAAAAAGCAATATCCCGTGAAAGATTCTGCAAGTTGATCCACAGAAAGAACAAGTTCACCTTCTCCGGATTCAGGGCGGAGTATCTTCGCTGTTCCGTTTTCTTTATTAAACTCCAGCAAAATACAAGCCTGCTGGTCTTTTAATAAAAGCACAGCGGGGAGCACCATGTCAGGAATTTTTGCTAAAGGACGTTTAACAAAGCGAGCACTAATACCTATTCGCTTAGCAGCACGTTGGAAAAGTGCTGGCGTCATTGCATTATCAGTAATAGGCAAACCTGCAGAGATGCCATCTGCAGTAAAAGGGTTATGAAAATATTTACTTAATAATACCAAGCAATCCAATAGAGGATCAGGATACTCCAACGAAGTGCCCTGCGTATTCCATTGTGCGGACGTGGCTTTTAAAGCCTCTTGATTTTCATTTTTAGTTACAGCTTCATCTGATTCATTAACAACTTCATTCTGTTCATAAGAATCATTGTCTAAAGGTGACGAAGAGCTCTGTTCTGAACGATCAGAGTCAGACATACTCTATATTCTCCTAAACCTACTGGAAACATGGTTACAAACCAACAGAAAACTGGCTATAGCCTAGAATAGTGTTTATTAAGTAATATGGGAAGCTAAGAACCACTCTAGTACAAATTGAAACATAGAAGGAAATCAATATGCTATATGCAAAAGTCGATGACAAAGGCGTAATTATTGATGTCGCCACATCACAATCTGACGAATTTAAATTGTTAGTTGCGCCAAATGACCCGACCGTTGCTCGCATCCTCGAAAAAAAATTCACTTCATCCCATGCTAGTACTCAAAAAATACTCGAAAGTTCAGATTCAGACATGATGAGGATACTAGAAGACCTTGTCGACCTGTTGACAGAAAAAAGATTGATTCAATTTACAGAGTTACCTCTAGCGGCACAGAAAAAGCTACTAGGAAGAAAATGGGTGCGTGAGGTTCATAGTGGCAATGATGAAGGGCTAATGATTGATCATTACCCTATCGGCGGTGATGATGAAGATGCTTTGATTTAAATGCTTAAATACACCATCTAAGCATTTCAGCAAGATAGGTAGCAAGAAACCTACATATCTTGCGCACGCCCCACTAGGAAACCTTGCCCACCTGTAACATCAAAACGTTTCAAGGCCGATAGTTGTGCTTCGTTTTCAATGCCCGTTGCGATGACATCTATATTTAAGCTGCTAAACATCTTACAAAGGGTATGCATAAAGAAAGCATCAGATTCTTTTCCTGCTGCCATGCGTGTATAAGATGCATCTACTTTCACATAGTTTGGCATAAGAGTTTGCAAGTATTGAAAAGCCGAGAACTGTTTGCCGACATTATCTATACCAAATAAAACATTCTGGGCTCTTAACATTTGAGCCAGAGCATTAGCCTGCTCTTCTTCATTCAACACATTCCGCTCAGATATTTCAAACATCAACTTATTTTTAATGTCAGAGCTAAGTACACTCAAGGTCTTATTCAACCACTCAATAAAATCGGGTTTGCCATATGAAGAAGCAGACAAATTTACTGTTAAAGGAACGCCCAAGTCCTTACTTTTAATGTATTCAATAACGCGGGTGATAATGACCTTATCAATACCGCTCGCCAAATCGAACTGTTCAGCTAAGCTGATAAAATAACCAGCATGATACTCTTTACCTTTATAAGTGAGTCCCATAAATACTTCTTCATGAAGAACATCAGACGAATCTTCTAATGAAGCCACTATTTGTTTTTTCAAATGAAAAGCAGACTCAGCAATGGCGGACTCTAAAATCTCCTTCCACGCCGTTCTGTTTAGGGTCATATTTTGGCTCGCATTGAGATCATAAACCTTGGAGGTATTCATCCCTTCGCGCTTCGCCTCACGCAATGCGGCATCCGCTCGAGACATAGCACCTGATAACTCAATACTGCCGTCAATGGAGATCGCGCCAATATTAGCAACAGACTGAGAGTAGCTGATGCTAGCAGTGCTCAGTTCCACGAGTTCCTCTAAAATTTCGTCGACCACTTGCTTAAGGTCTTCATGACCGATATCTGGAATTAACAAGACAAAATCTGCGCCAGATAAACGTGCTAACGTCGCAACGGAGGACAGTGACGCTACTTTTGCGCTTAAAATATCCGCAGCGGATTGAATAAAAATATCCGCCGACTCATACCCATATTCATTATTTAACTTAGCTAAATCTGCCAAGTTAATTAACACTAAGCCATCAATACCACGTTCTCGGGCGGAGAAATGTGACTTGATCTGACTTTCAAAAAAGTGCCTGTTTCCAAGGCCACTAACCGGGTCTTTAAATGCTTTTGCTTGCAACCATTTAGCTGTTTCTAACTCTGAGGCAAACTCTTTTTCTAGTTTATCTGCCATGCGGTTCATTGATAAAACGACCGACTTTAGCTCTCTTGTTTTAGGAATCTTAGTCATTTTAGTAAAACGACGCTGCTGAATAGCTTCGGCTTGTTTTTCAAGCTCAGCCAAGGGACGAAACAAATAACGAAGCGCAATACCTCCCGAAACAAGAGTCACTGCACCGATGATAAAAAACGAAATTAACAAATCACGAGAAGCCAGCCAAAGCTGATTATAAGCATATCCGGCACTGCCAGTGATGTAGACTTGCCCAAGCTCATTCCAGCCATTTGATATAATCGCTTTAGCCACGGGCACCTTAAAGTCAATCAGGTCAATGAACCAAGCTGGAACACCATCAATTTTAGTTTTATTGGAACGAACAATATTCTTGTCAGTATCGTAAACATGAATTTTTACCTCTGAGAAATACCCACTATCAAACACGGCATTAATACTGCTTTGTACCGAGGCATAGTCCTCTAAAGCCATAAAGTCCGATACCGACATACTTAGAGACGTCGCTGAATCTTGAGTCGTCGACTCCAGTTGCCCAATTAAATAACCTTTTGTGGTGTTAAAATTAATTCCCATCACAACAGCAAGCATCAATGAAAATATGGCAACAATCGTCATCATTAATTGGCGAAACAGCGTCATCCAATTTCTCCTAATTTGTCATCGTTTTAAAACGATTATTTAAATCTGTCCACAAGCTCAACCGCGAAGAGCCACCAACCAATACACCACGCCCTTTTTCTTTTGAAAGCCAAAGGTTTTCTGCATTAAAGGAATAAATAGGCAACAGATCCTTCCGCTGCGTCGCCGGTTTTAGTTCTTTATCTAAATTATCAAGCACGACTGGGACAGAGGTTGGCTTGAGATAGTAGGCCAAAACCATATGATGTTGATTCAACTTCAACGCCTTAACATATACTAAACGGAGATTTTCATCAGGAACGCCAAGCTCTCTAAGCGTGAAGTATTTAGCGATCGTAAAGTCTTCACAGTCGCCCGCTTGCATTCCTAAAAACTCTATCGGAGTCGCCCAATAATCCTCTTTTCCCCATAAAGTCATATCGTCGACAAAATCCATTTGATTAAAGAAATCATTAACTTTAGTAAGCTTATCAACGATTGATAAGGACTGAGATTCATTGATCAGCCTTCGCCAAGTCAAAATACGTTTTTCAGCACTCGCGCCGTAAACTGCAGCCGCTTCCTTAGCCAATTTTTTGTATTTCTCAGAGACATCGGCATACAACCACCAATGTGGTAAAAAACACATAATAAGAAACACACAAACTAAACGCTTGGTGCTTCTTATGTGTGAAAAAAACGAACCTAATCGTTTTATCACTTCAATATTACTTGTCTGACTTAGACTTTGCATTAAACGCAGCCAGTTGCTCTGCTGTGGCTTCAGGCTGGTACTTAGCCTTCCAAGCTTCGTAAGGTTCGCCATAGACGAACTCACGCGCCTCATCATAGTCTATCTGTACACCTTGCTGTTCAGCCTCGGCCATATACCACTTACTTAAACAGTTACGACAAAAACCAGCCAAATTCATTAGATCAATGTTTTGTACTGACTTATTGTCATCTAGGTGTTTCAAAAGTCGACGCAATACGGCCGCTTCAATTTCAGTTTGTTTAGTACTCATAAAGGTCAAAATCTCTCTGTTTTCAGATAACCGATTCACGGTTATTTAATATGCCGATGACTCAAAGGTTGCTTACGCCACTGCCACTCTTGTGCCGCCACCATAAATTCTCTTAATGGCTGCATGTCCTCCCCAGCCACTTGCTCTATAGCGTAGGCGCAGGCTTCTAGGGTTGATAACGACACCTCATTCGGGGACTTACGAATGCTATATTGTCCTAGCGGCGGCTGAGAAAAACATACCGTATCAAAAGCATGCAACAAGCTTTCAGTAAAATACAGCTTCTTCGCCTTACGCCAGGTTGCATCAAGTAAAATCAACCCCTCAATGTGTACCGCAGCCTCCTTATCAATAGATTCGATGGCCGCGGCCCCTTCAATTGGAAACACCAAGCGCCATTTATTAGGGTCCAATTGCGCCAACACCTCGTGTAAAAGCGCGGAATTTGCGATCGAGATACATTCCACCGTCGGTAAACCAAGTGACAAAAGAGACACGGTATTCTTGGCGTGTTGAGCCTCTTTAGGGTCTTGCAAAATCAAGATCCTTAAACGAGTGGAAAGCTTAGGCACCCACTTACAAACACACTGC
The DNA here is from genome assembly GCF_018336975.1 of Marinomonas sp. CT5. Lineage (NCBI taxonomy): Bacteria > Pseudomonadati > Pseudomonadota > Gammaproteobacteria > Oceanospirillales > Oceanospirillaceae > Marinomonas > Marinomonas sp. CT5. The sequence continues at coordinate 2,842,438 of NZ_CP025572.1, forward strand.
TCGGTCAAAAAAAGACAGTCTCCACAACGTGTTCTTTTTGCACTTTGCATCATCAGATCTCTAACTTAGCTTTTGGACTTCTCAAGCCAGTTTTTCTAGGTAAGCTTTGACCACGTTATTCCAACCTAGATCCAAAGCTTCAACCGTCAACGCATGACCAATCGATACTTCCATGATTCGACCTTGCTCGCACAAAGCTTGAACGTTATTCAAATCTAAGTCATGCCCTGCATTAACTTCCAGCCCAGCATCCAAAGCCGCTTGAGCCGCTTGCTGATACCTATACAGAACGTCTTCAAACCCCTCTTTACCAAACGCATTGGCATAAGCTTCTGTATACAGCTCAACGCGATCCGCTCCAACTTCCTTTGCCAGCGCCATGTTTTCAGGATCTGGATCCATGAATAAAACAACACGGATGCCTTTTTCTTTCAGCTTCGCAATAACTGGACGTAATGCATCTTGGTCTCTAGCAATATTCCAACCATGATCCGACGTTAATTGATTAGGGTCATCAGGCACCAATGTACATTGATCCGGCTCTACCTCTAAAACCACATTTAAGAACTGAGCATCAGGAAAACCTTCCACGTTCAATTCAGCACCAGGAAAACGTTTTAATAACACTTTTAAGTCGTAGGCATCTTGATAAGTCGCATGACGCTGATCAGGTCTTGGATGAATGGTGATACCAAACGCACCAAGTTTTAGCGTACGCTCAGCCATATCAATCATGTTTGGGTAATCTCTTCCACGAGAATTTCGAAGTAAACCAATTTTATTCAGATTAACGCTTAGATGTGTCATTCAACTTCTCTCGACAGGGTCATTTATTGGCATTATAGGACAAACACATAGCGTCCATCACTAAAATCACAAACAAGTTATTCGCTTAGCCATTATATAGGCTTATGATAAACTGGGCGCCACAAAATAGGAGTCCAAGATGAAATACGAACTCTTCCATTCCATTTATGACCGAGCCGCTCTTCGGCATGGCGGAGCAAAACAACTCGAATCCATGCTATCAACTCCCCTAAACACAGCTCAACTCAGTCAACACCCTGACGATAGATGGCTTGCCGCTTTTTCGCAAAAAATCTTTCAGTCCGGCATTAATTGGCAAGTCGTTCGCAATAAATGGCCCGGCTTTGAGACCGTTTTTTTCGGCTTTGATATCGAAAAAATGCTACTTATCCATGATGAAATGTGGGAAGAAAAAGCCAAAGACACCCGAATCATTCGTAATTTCGGTAAAGTAATGACCATTAGAGAAAATGCATTAATGATCAACGAATGCCAAGCGAGTCATGGCTCCTTCTCTAATTTTATTGCAAATTGGCCAAGTGAAGACATTATTGGTTTATGGGCCTATCTGAAAAAACATGGCGCTCGCCTAGGTGGTAACACTGGCCCCTACTCATTAAGAGCCATGGGCAAAGACACCTTTATGCTAACAAAAGATGTTGAAGGCTATTTACGTCAACATGAGATTATTACCACAGGCCGAGACACCCAATCCGCGTGGAAGGCAGCTCAAGCCGCCTTTAATCATTGGCATAAAGAAAGTGCTCGCTCATATACAGAAATTAGCCAATGCATTGCATTAAGCGTCAATTAAACGAAACACTTTAAACTACAAATTCTTTAGGAGAACTCATGGCCGATCTTCGTATCGACATTATCTCAGATGTCGTTTGCCCCTGGTGTTATTTAGGCTATTCACGCCTTAAACAAGCCATTGAACAATTGGGAGACGATTACCGAATCGACATTCGTTGGCAGCCCTTTGAGCTGCACCCAGACATGCCCTTATCAGGTGCCGATCGAGAAACTTACCTAGGAGAGCGTTTCGGCAGCCCAGAAAAGCTTAATGAAGCGACGCACGCTATACAGCAAGTTGGTATTGAAGCAGGTATTCAGTTCAATTTTTCAGAAAAAGACCGAATTCCAAACACCAAACTGGCTCATCAATTTGTGCTTGCTGCGACAAAAGCGAATTTAGCGACTCCCTTTGTCTTGGCCTTATTCCACGCCTACTTCACCGATGGCAAAGACATAGGATCCGAACCCATCCTAGAAGAAGTATCTCTCAGTATTGGCATGCAAAAAGCCGACATTGAATATGCTCTTAGCCCTGAAGCCAAAACACTAACAGAGAAAAAGCTGCAACATCTACGTGGGTTAGACATTCACTCAGTACCGACTTATGTCATTAATGATAAGTACATGGTTCAAGGGGCTCATACCCCTGAATCCTTCCTAAAAGTACTTAATGATATCGCTGAAAAAGAATAATCCCTCAACAATGAACCAGCGATAAGGCCAAGGCCACCAGCAGGCCTTATCGCTACCGCCTCTAAAGTACTCAATAAAAACTATCAAACTCTACAAATAAATAAATTATTACCCATTGATAATCATTACCATTCGAAATACAATCGCATTATTGGAATATTATTGAGAGTGATTTTCATTTATGTATGTTTGTATTTGCAATCGAGTATCAGACAGAGAAATAAAAGCATCAATCCAAGAAGGTGCGACAACCATGCGCGAGCTTTATAAAGAGCACAGCATTGGTAGTCAATGTGGGAAGTGTTGTCAGTGCGCAAAAAAAATACTGAACAATGAGCTTCTCAAAATAGCAGAAACTCAAGTTCAAGTAGCTTAGCTTCCGTTATTACATGACTGTAATAACGGAATGATTACATTTGTGATTGAAGATAATTTTCAATTCCTGAACTAGCAATTAGATGTTGCTGAGTTTCCAGCCAATCAATTTGCTCTTCTTGCTCTTCTAAAATCTTTTCCAACGCATCACGACTCATAAAGTCTTTTTTCTGCTCACATAAATCAATCGCAGCTTTAAGTGTCGGCAACGTATCCAATTCAAATTCCAGATTAGCCGCAATCATCTCTTCGCTGTTTTCGCCAATGCGTAAACGCCCAAGATCCTGCAGATTCGGCAACCCTTCTAAAAACAGCACTCGCTCAATTAAACGGTCAGCGTTTTTCATCTTCTGAATGGATGTTTTGTAATCGGCTTTATCAAGTGCCTCAAAACCGAAGTCCTTAAACATACGAGCATGCAGAAAATACTGATTTATACCTACAAGCTCATTTGCTAATACTTTATTCAGGCTGGCAACTACGTCACGATTCCCTTTCATAAACGTTCTCCTTAGTTACCCATTTGCGATTGGTAATAATTTTGCATACCAATTTTTTCAATTAGGCCAAGCTGTTTTTCCAACCAATAAACATGATCTTCTTCTGTATCAAACAATAGCTTCTCAAGCGTTTCACGAGTTTGATAGTCGCCTTCGGTTTCACATACCGCGATCGCTTCACGTACACAGGTTACGACTTCAAGCTCAAGCGTTAAGTCATTTTGCATCATGGAACGAACGTCAGAACCAATCAACAAATCGCGACGTTTCGTCATGCATGGCACACCTTCTAAAAATAGTATGCGCTTAATCAACCAATCTGAATGTTGCGTTTCTTCTTCCATTTCATGGTTAAGGCGTTCATATAACTTGCCCAAACCCCAATCTTCATACATACGCGAATGAATAAAATACTGATCAATTGCTGCTAATTCGTTCGCTAACAGCAAATTCAAACTATCAATGACTTTTTTACTACCTTTCATATTCTTCTCCTATTATTTCAAGTAAATCCATTTCACATAATCAATGCAGCACAGAAAACTTGATTCATAAAAATAAAAGTCTAAAAAAACCGCTCCAGACTTTGTTTTCGCGACTCTTCCCTTAAAACAATTCTTGGCTTGGTGGATCGTCTGTCTTAACAACCTTGCCCTCACCCACTTTTACTTCAAGGCTATCAATCCGCTGAAAACCTCTCGGTAACTTCAACCCTCTTCGACCACGCTCACCAATATATTCTTCCAAATCCTTCTCCGTGAAAGAAATGAAGCGTTTTCCTGCGTAAGCGGTAAGAAGATCATTCGGTTGAACACAAGCTAATGCAACGACTAACTCCTCTCTGTCTGCAGCCCGCGCACTTGGGATACTGAGCATCTTATTGCCTTTTCCTTTAGCCATTTTTGGCAAAGAAGCGACATCAAACGCCAATATTCGACCTTCATTCGAAATCGCTACTACACGTCCAGATTCAGGGTTTTGTACTAATACAGGGGTCATTACTTGAGCCCCCTGTGGTAACGATAACGTTGCTTTACCTGCTTTGTTTTTGGCATACAAATCTTTAAGTTGTGCGACAAAACCATAGCCGGCATCACTTGCGATCAAATAATGTGCTTCTTCATTGTCCAATATGGCAGAAACAATAGTGGCCCCTTTTTCTAATGAGATACGACCTGTAATAGGCTCACCCTGTCCGCGTGCAGAGGGCAATGTGTGCGCCTTAATCGAATAGCTTCGACCATTGGACGCTAACAGCACCAATGTTTGATTAGAACGCCCCTTGGTGCTGACTAAAAACTCATCGCCAGATTTATAACTCAACCCATGAACATCAATATCATGACCTTTTGCCGCTCGAATCCAGCCTTGTTTAGATAACACCACAGTAATTGGATCATTTGATAACAGATCCTCTTCACTGAATGCTTGCGCTTCTTTACGAGCCACAATTGGCGTTCGGCGCTCATCACCAAAATCATCAATGGCTTCTTGGATTTCATCTGAGATTAACTTTTTCAGTTTACGATCAGAGGCCAGCAAACCTTCTAGATGTTTACGCTCTTTTTCCAACTCGTCTTGCTCACCTTTGATGCGCATCTCTTCGAGTTTCGCAAGGTGACGTAACTTTAATTCTAGAATCGACTCTGCTTGTGTTTCGCTCAAGCCAAAACGCGCTATCAGTTCTAGTTTTGGCTTATCTTCTGTGCGAATAATGTCAATCACTTCATCGATATTCAAATAAGCGATTAACAAGCCTTCCAGAATGTGTAGCCTACTAATGACCTTATCTAATCGGAATTGCAAACGACGGCGCACCACATCGATACGGAAGCGCAACCATTCAGATAAGAAATTTTTCAATGGTTTCACTTGAGGCAAACCATCCAAGCCAATCACATTCATGTTTACACGATAGGATTTTTCAAGATCCGTCGTTGCAAACAGGTGTGTCATGACGGCATCAATATCAACACGGTTAGATTTAGGTACAATCACCAAGCGAGTTGGATTTTCGTGATCCGATTCATCACGTAAATCCACCACCATGGGCAATTTCTTCGCCTGCATCTGGGCTGCAATTTGCTCTAAGATTTTGCTACCTGAGACCTGGTGAGGCAATTCGTTAACAACGATCTCACCTTCTTCAATCGTAAAACGTGCGCGCGCTTTAATTTGCCCCTTGCCCGTTTCGTAAAGTTTAACGATATCGCTTCTTGGCGTGATTATTTCACCACCTGTCGGAAAATCGGGCCCCTGAACATAGTTAAGTAAATCCTCAATTTCGGCATTAGGATTATTTAACAAATGTATACAAGCACCGCCAATCTCTCTTAGGTTATGAGGCGGAATATCCGTCGCCATGCCAACCGCAATACCGGTTGTACCATTTAGTAATAAATTTGGTAGACGGGATGGCAATACCGATGGCTCTTGTAAGGTACCATCAAAGTTTGGCACCCAATCTACTGTGCCTTGGCTGACTTCTCTTAATAAAACATCTGCGTATTTTGACAAGCGAGATTCGGTATAACGCATGGCCGCAAAAGATTTTGGATCATCTGGCGCGCCCCAGTTACCCTGGCCATCAACAAGAGGGTATCGATATGAGAAAGGTTGAGCCATGAGCACCATAGCTTCATAGCAGGCACTGTCACCATGAGGATGAAATTTACCAAGTACATCCCCTACTGTACGAGCAGATTTTTTATATTTGGCACTGGCTTTTAGTCCCAATTCGCTCATCGCATAAATAATACGGCGCTGAACGGGTTTTAGACCATCACCGATATGCGGCAATGCTCGATCTAAAATAACGTACATGGAGTAATTTAAGTACGCTTTTTCTGTGTAGTCTTTTAATGAAAGGGTTTCATTCGACTCGAAATTTGACAACTCACTCAAGGAAATTTTCCTTCTACAATCATTTACATGTGCAAATTATCGACACACGTGGATTTCATAAACTATTATGGGCACAACTATAAAGAAACATCATAACGGACTGCAACACCTGACCTAAGATTATCATGGAAAGCTCTGAATTCTCGTGTTCCAATACATTGGATATATAAAAAGGTACTTGTTGTGCGCTCAACCGATCAAAATACCCCCAACATGATAAATTACAGTCTTGGTGAATTCAGTAAACGTCTCATCATCCATCATCATGATGACCTTTTTGTTGCACATGAACACCTTTTCCAAAACGACACACCAACCCGCTTTTATCATCACAATACAAACACATTTCTTTTTCTCATCAAGGGAGATATATATTTACAACAAATCACACCTGAAAAAGGAGAAGAAGAAACGGCATTAAAACAACATCAAGGAATATGGTTAGCAGCTCATAGTGTTAACACTATTACCTTGCTAACACCCGCCGTAGAGTTTTGTTTAATACGACTTAATGCGACCGATCATATTGATAAAAGTGAGCTATTTAAGAAAGTCTCTTCCGGAACCGTTGAATCGACCGTAGGCAGACGCCAGATAAAAACGTGGCCTCTTTGGCAAGGGCCGTCAGGCCAGGTCATTTTAGAGTTGTATCCACCGCAATTTAAAGAAACTCTCTATTATCAAAAGCAGTCTTCTCAATATTTTTTGCCGCTAAGTGGCACAGCGCTAGTGTATAACGAAAAAAAATCACTACAGCCTTTTCCACCATATGGAAAAGTCTTTAAGAAAAAAGAGCCAAGAGCAATTTTTAATCCAAGCTCTGAAAGCACCACCGTCTTATCGGTTACAACAGCTCAACCGGATAGTGGCAGAGTATTACTGCTCAGCAAAAAAACTTAACGAGCACCATAACGAATGATATTTACCGCAAAACTAACGCGGTTAAAATATGATCCTCCCACTGCCCATTTATTTTCAAATAATCTCGAGCCACCCCTTCTTTTTGAAAATCCAGCTTCTTCAAAACAGCTGCACTTCTGGCATTTCTTGGCATATAGCTGGCTTGTATACGATCAATATGTTGCTCTTTATGCAGATACTCAATACCAGCACTTAGAGCTTCGTGCATTATGCCTTTCCCCTGCTCGCTTTGCCGTAAACTGTAGCCCAAGTTACAAGCTTGAAACACCCCACGAATAATATTAGAAAAATTTGTATAGGCCAGCATCTTGTCCTCCTGAGGTGACAAAAAGCAAAGTACAATGCCCTTATCCTCTAAAAAATCACGCCGCATCTCACGAATACGTAATTCGCAAGTTTCAAGGGAATAATAACCATCGCTCCTTAATGGCTCCCACGGCGCAAGAAAGTCTTTTTCTTGATTAATATAATCGTATAAAAGAGGCGCTTGACCTTCATCTAATACTTTCAGCACCCCCCTTTCGGTTTCTATCCGAGGGAAACGTGAAGCATGCAATTTTTTGTCGGTACGCTTAAATGACATATTATTGATCACTTCAAATAACTTTAGCGAATACTCTTCATACCAGCAGTTTTCACCAATAGACAATACTTTTCGTTGTATATCATGACTTAACCATGACTCCGCTGTTTCTTTAGAATCCCAATAGGTCAATAATAAATCCATCTCACCAGAACCATACTCCGCGCCAAGATAACCCGCTTGATCTCTTGCTAACTCAAGCATTTTCTCTGTCATAATTCGGTAAGTTAAATCACTCAAAATAAGCTTACTGGACAACAGAACACCAAAATAAGATGCTTCCTTTGGGGAACTAAATAGATTCATTGCTTCTCTAAAATAAAATAATGGGATTTAAGCTTTGGTTACGAGCATTAAGATGGACTCTCACCTACACTTAAAACCTCAGGCCAAAGTAATGTTTTGGACAGATCTAAGCGTCGATACTCTTATATCGAAAAAGAGTAGCGTAATAGAAAACCAGCCGTTTTCCATTACTATCAGAAATACGCATTGCACTACTTCTAAAGCCCTTTGATAGGCAGTAAAACAACATGTGCAAATAGATCTTCCCTATCGATATTCTTCCCTTTTTATCAATAGGGATATGGACAGCTTTATGCCCGCACTATGCGGGCATTTTTTTTGATAAAGACTCACTGGGCAAAAAGCCAGCACGAGTATTCTCTTCAAACTTGAGTTAAATACGTTGTACCCTCAAGTACTTTTTTATATGTTGCTAGTAACGCTTCTTGTTCTTGTTGACTTAAAGAGCTCAATGCGACTCGATTTTCATAACGTCTCATTAGCTCATGATCACTATAACTGACATATTTAAGCACATCCTGAACACTGTCACCTTTTAAGACATGGTCAATTCTAAAACCTTCATCAGTTAAATACACATCCACGGAACAAGTATCACCAAATAAATTGTGTAAATCTCCTAATGTTTCCTGATAAGCCCCAACCAAAAAGAACCCCATCAAATAATCTTCACCTTTCGGTGGTGGTGGCGGTAACGGCAAAGAAGACTCAATCCCTTGACCATCTACATAGCTGTACAAACAACCATCGGAGTCACAGGTAACATCTTGGATTTTTCCTCTAAACGAAGGCGCTTGATCTAATCCTTGTAACGGCAATACAGGAAATAACTGATCAATCCCCCAAGCATCAGGCATGGATTGGAACACAGATAAATTAACAAATAACTTCTCAGATAAACGCTCGTTTAACTCATCAATCACTGAACGATGGCTGCGATTACGATTATCTAAGCGAGGCAATAAATTACGACACGCCGATATAAAAAGGTTTTCAGCTTGCGCTCTCTGAGAAAGGTTCAGCTGTCCATGATTATACAAAGCAAGACTATCATTAAAGTCATCAAGTAAATCATGATAGATTTCAACCAAAGAACGGCTTTCTTCGTCGTTACCTTGTTTTAAACTTTGAAAAGATGTCCAAAGGCGTTTCAACTCCAACTCACAATCTTCAGCGGGCTCCTCAATTGGCAAATGCTCGGCGCCATGGGAAAACACATCCGCAATCATCATGGCATGATGAGCCGTCACAGCCCGGCCAGACTCAGAAATCAAGTTTGGATGCGGTAGTTCATACTGCTCACACACATTATGGAAAGCAAATACAACGTTATTAGCGTATTCACCAATACTATAATTGGCAGAGAAATCATTTTGACTACGAGTACCTTCATAATCGACTCCTAAGCCACCACCGACATCCACCCACTTTATCTTCACATCCATTTGATGCAATTCAGCGTAATAACGAGCACACTCTTTCAAGCTGTTTTGAATATCTCTGATTCGAGTAATTTGTGAACCTAGATGAAAATGAATGAGTTCAAGGCAATGCAACAACCCTAATTCACGTAAACGATCAACGGCACGTAACAACTGTGACGTGGTTAAACCAAATTTAGATTTTTCTCCTCCACTGTTCCCCCAGTGAGTAGTACAAGTTGATGCCAATCGAATACGAATACCAATACGAGGTTGCACGCCTATTTTTTGCGCTTCCTCTAAGATCCAATCAAGCTCATGCATTTTTTCAACCACAATGAATACTTGATGGCCCATTTTTTCAGCCATTAACGCGAGATGAATAAACTCACGATCCTTATAGCCATTGCAGACAATAATGCCATCCGCATTTTTATGCATGGCCAAAACCGCCATAAGTTCAGGTTTACTCCCCGCCTCTAAACCAACAGTAGCAGCATTATTTGGTTGGCATGCCGCAATTTCTTCTACGACACGACGTTGCTGGTTTACCTTGATAGGATAAACAATCGCATAATTTGCTTGGTAAGAATAATACTCTAAAGCTTGCTGAAAAGAGTTGGTGATTTTCTCTATCCGGGAATGCAGAATATTTGGAAAGCGCACAAGACAAGGATACGGAATCCCCTGTTGCTTAAGTGCCAAAGACAACTCCGTCAAGTCAATGCTATTTTCCCTATCAGGTAAAGCAATGACGCGCCCCTTATCGTTGATTGAAAAAAAGCCACTACTCCAATGACTTACATTATAAAGCTCCATAGAATCTTTAATTGACCAAGGCTTCATATCCGCTCCAAAAATCTAAATAACTGCAAACTAAACCATTTTCCATAACAGCATGTCATAAGAAAATACAAACTAACTTATAGGTTTAGCTAAAATAAAAAAAGCGGGGCTAAGAAACATCTTAACTCCGCTTTATTCTAACGTTCGAACAAATTAAGACACGTGTTCGCCATGCGCTTGCTTATCGGCATGATAAGACGAGCGAACCAAAGGTCCACACGCCGCATGTTTAAAGCCTAATTCTTTTGCCACTTCTTCATAACGCGCAAACTCTTCTGGCGGTACAAAACGCGCCATTGGGAAATGGTGCTTAGAAGGTTGTAGATATTGACCAATCGTCAACATATCAACGTTATGAGCACGCAAATCTTTGAGCACTTCAACAATTTCTTCGAATGTTTCGCCCATACCAACCATCAAACCTGATTTAGTTGGCACATCAGGACAACGATCTTTAAAGTTTTTCAAAAGATCCAATGACCACTGATAATCAGAACCAGGTCTTACCTGACGGTATAAGCGAGGGATAGACTCTAGGTTATGATTAAACACATCAGGTGGTGCGATAGAAAGGGTATCAATAGCCACCTCCATACGACCACGGAAATCAGGAACCAAAGTTTCGATTTCTATATTCGGACTTGCTTCACGTGTCTCTCTGATACAATCAACGAAGTGTTGGGCACCACCATCACGAAGATCATCACGATCCACAGAAGTAATAACCACGTACTTCAATTTCATATCACGAATAGCCGCCGCCAATTCTTTTGGCTCATCGGCACTTAATGGATTAGGACGGCCATGTGCTACGTCACAAAAAGGACAACGACGAGTACAGATTTCACCCATAATCATGAATGTAGCTGTACCATTACTGAAACACTCTCCAAGATTCGGGCAGTTAGCCTCTTCACACACTGAAGCGAGTTTGTGTTCACGCAAAGTGGATTTAATTCGAGCGATTTCCGGTGAGGCCGGCATACGAACGCGAAGCCAATCAGGCTTACGCGGAATCTCTTCAGTAGGAACAATCTTAACGGGGATACGTGCCATTTTATCGGCACCTCGTAATTTTTCCCCTTGAACAACGCGTTTGCGTTCTGCTGTCATTCTATTTCCACCCTTGTTGGATAGCCGGATACTTGTATCCGAGTTGTTCAGCCAGCTGATTCGCCAGCTCAACTTTTACATTGGATAAAATAACGTCTTTATTCAGACGTTTCATATCAATCATTTGTAAGCCTTGATAGCCACATGGATTAATACGATTAAATGGGGTGAGATCCATATCAACATTTAAGGCAAGGCCATGAAATGAACAACCTCTACGTACACGTAATCCCAGTGACGCAATTTTTTGTTCATTCACGTAAACGCCAGGAGCATCAGGTTTTGGATAGGCTTCTATTGAATTTGACGCAAGCACGCCAACCACAGAATTTTCTAACACACTAACCAAATCACGAACACCTATTCCTAAGCGTTTTAAATCGACCATTACATAAGCAACTAATTGCCCTGGCCCATGATACGTGACCTGACCACCACGGTCGACCTGTATAACAGGAATATCTCCAGGGGCCAGAAGATGCTCTTCTTTTCCTGCTTGGCCTTGCGTAAACAGAGAGGGATGCTCTAATAGCCAAATTTCATCAGCATCGTCTTTTGAACGAGTCTGAGTAAATTGCTTCATCCGCTCCCATGTTTCAGCATAGTCGATGACACCCAAATCGCGGCAAATTAAATCAAGGTCCATTACATGACCATCTTAACAGCTTCAATAGACATTAAATCATTATGCAAAGCTGATAACTGATCTTCACTTTGAGCCACAATACGAAAACTAAAGCTCACAAAACGGCCTTTACTAGAACGGTTAATATTTTCTGCTGAGGCATTCATTTCAGGAGCATGAACTAACAATCGTTCAGTTATCTCAGCATGAATACCATCCACATCAAGTGAAACTACTTTAATAACGTAGTTTTCACAGGGAAACTCTATTTTTGGTGCATCGACAGCGTTCTCTGCTTGATCACCGTTTTTCGTAATTAGTGCCAATTTATCTACCACTCACTATTAGGAGTTAAAACAAGTTCATAAAAAAGAGCTTAATTTTATCAAACATTCGCTTAAAGAAACCACCTTCTTCAACGGCTTCTAGTGCGACAACTGGGCGTTCTAGTAAAATATTACCTTCAGTACCCACAACGATCTTCCCTAATACATCACCCACCGCAATTGGTGCTGTAATTTCTTTATGCATATCAAGCGTAGCAGGAATAGATTGACCCTGTTGACGAGGCATAGTCACCAACACATCTTCAGCAAAGCCTACCTTCACGTTCGCTTGGCTACCGCCCCAAACACGAGCGTTATTCACAACTTGTCCACGGCTGTATAGTTTACGGGTCTCATAGTATCTAAAACCGTAATCCAATAATTTCTGAGACTCAACAGCGCGCGCCGTATCCGATTTGGTCCCCATTACCACCGTAATCAAACGTGTTCCATTACGCACAGCCGAAGCAGCTAAACAGAAACCTGCCGCCTCAGTATGGCCCGTTTTCATCCCGTCCACAGTTTTATCGCGCCACAATAATTTATTACGGTTAGGTTGTCGAATATTGTTATAGGTGAAGTCTTTTTCGGAATACATACTATAGTTTTCAGGGAATTGCAAAATAGTAGCCCGAGCTAACTTCGCGATGTCATGCGCGCTGGAATAATGCCCTTCAGCAGGAAAACCTGTTGCATTCACAAAATGCGAATTCGTCATTCCAAGTAATTGAGCATGCTGGTTCATCAAGTCAGCAAAAGCAGATTCACTCCCTGCAATATACTCAGCCGCCGCAACACTCGCATCATTACCTGATTGGATGATAATTCCACGCATTAAGTCTTCTAACTTAACTTGCGTACCTTCGCGAATAAACATGCGCGAACCTTCCATTCGCCATGCTTTTTCACTTACATTCACCATATCATCTAATGACAAATTACCACGAGCCAATTCATACTCAATGATATAAGCCGTCATTAACTTGGTTAAACTCGCTGGCGGCAAGGACTTATCCGCATTATGCTCAACCAATATGTCTCCTGTATAAGCATCCATTAATATATAGCTACTTGCAGATAACTGCGGTGGCGTAGGAATTAATGAAGGACCAGCAAACACTGAGTTACTGACGAAACAAAATACGAGGGATAAAGTAACTAGGAGTTTTTTCATACTCAAAAAAATCGTCTTCTTAAAAAATGTTGATAAATGATACTAGAGCGATCTACGAATCTCTAGCCCAAAGAAAGTGCACTTAAGGCACCAAAGCAACCCTAACAGGATTACCAAACCCTTCCTGCTGTAATTTTCCTTGCCATTCTGTTAGCTCAGCCGGATCCTCAAAAGGACCAACAAGCACCTTATACAAGCCATCACCTTGTTTATTAATCACGACTTTAATACTGGTATCAAAGGCTTCAAAAAGCCGTTTTTTTAATTTATCTGCGGATTCTTCAGAACTAAATGCTCCCATCTGCAAATGGGAAAAAATAAGTTCAGGCGTATCATTTTTGGCGGTTATAGATGGGGCGATGGGAGCCTTAGCCGGAAGGGCTTCAGGAGTATTTATTGGTTCTTTTTCGATTGATTTTGTAGGGCTATAAAGCTCACCACGAGATGGTGTAATTGCCTCAATTCTAACTCTAGCTAAGCCTTTTTTATGGTAATCCAATCTAGCTGCCGCCGCATAAGAAAGATCGATCAAACGATCACCATGAAAAGGGCCTCGATCATTCACTCTAACAATAACAGAACGTTGATTATCAAGATTGGTTACCTTCAAATACGTAGGTAATGGCAAAGATTTATGTGCCGCCGAAAAGCTATACATATCATATGTTTCCCCATTTGAGGTTTTATGACCATGAAACTTTTTCCCATACCAAGAGGCAGTTCCCTCTGCTACATACCCTTTTGCTGAATCCATCACCCAATACTTTTTTCCCCATACTTCATAGGGACTTTTATTACCACCACGACTTTTAGGTTCCCACTTAGGAACTAAATCAGGTAAGTGGTCCACCTTAATATCACCAGTCGGTGCATGGTCTTGCAAAATAGAATAACGTCCACCACCTGATGCTTTATCATAATCCACATCATCTTTACCTAGTACATGACGCGTACTCATACACCCATTCAACGCTAGCAAACTAACACCAGCAATGAACAGCATATTAATTGCCTTCATAGTTTCCTATTCTCTCAGCAAGTTCCAATACCGACATGGCGTATCGTCTACTTGGGTTATAATCCATAATCGTAAAGAAATTATTATAAGCCAGCCAATAAGATGTCTCTTCTGCCCCTGTACGAAGGGCTATCAAACCCGTTTTATCTAGGCTAAAAGTCTGAGTAGGCAACACATTCAGCGATGACCATGTCGTCATATCCAACCTTGGCTCTCGCCCAAAATTAATTTCGTCGGCGACTTTATCTGGATCTGCCACATACGCCATAACAAACCATGGCTGACCTTCTTGCCAACCATGATATCTTAAATAATTAGCCACACTACCAATAGCATCGGCATCAGATTTCCACAAATCTATATGACCATTTTGATCATAATCTACAGCCAGTTTCTGATAGTTACTTGGCATAAACTGCACCATTCCCATGGCACCACTGTATGATCCCTTTGTTTCCCCAATATCCCATCCTTCTTTACGAGCTAATAGTAAATAAGCCTCCAATTCACTCTGAAAGAAGTCTTTCCGGCGAGGATAATCAAAAGCCAATGTAGTTAAAGAAGTAAAAACATCTTTTGAGCCGGTAATACGGCCATAATAAGTTTCAACGCCAATGACAGCCACGATAACATTCGGCTCAACACCAAACTCTTCTTTCGCCTTAAGCAACCAGTCAGCATTTTTCTTTGCGAACTGACGACCCAACCTGATCCTATCCTCAGTAACAAACCTAGTTTTATATTGATAATAAGGAGTAATCACTTCTGGCTGGTTATCCGATTTTTCAATCACTTTAGGTCGTACTTTAATGTGAGAAAAAGCCAATTCCAAACGTTGCTTGTTATAACCATGTTCTTTAACAAGTCGACGAATAAACGCCTGAACTTCAGGATTTCCGGCATAAGAGTCTTCCCACTCTTTAGGCATATTTTCCAAAAGAGACTCGCTAACACCTGAGTTTTCAGGCAATTTAGTATTTTCTATACCACTACACGCAGTTAGGCCAAGCGCTAAAAATAAAAATACAGCTTGCTTAATCATCATCTTGCTCTTTTATGAGTTTGAATTGACATTAAAATCCCAAATGTCGCCATAATGGTAATGATTGACGTACCACCATAACTGACGAGAGGTAAGGGTACCCCAACAACAGGCAGAATGCCTGATACCATTCCAATATTTACAAACATGTAGACAAAAAAAGTTAGAGTTAGACTACCTGCCAGCAACCGAGCGTAATTATCTTCAGCATGCGCAGCAATGTATAAACCACGAGAAATAACAAGCAAATACGCAAAAATCAATATGCCACAACCCAACATACCAAATTCTTCAGCAAGCACAGCAATGATAAAATCGGTATGACTCTCAGGTAAGAAATCCAACTGGGCTTGCGTCCCTTCTAGGAAGCCTTTTCCATAAACCCCTCCCGAACCAATGGCCGTTTTAGACTGAATGATATTCCAGCCAGAGCCTAAAGGATCACTTTCTGGATTTAAAAACGTAAGAACCCGTTGCCGTTGATAGTCATGCATAAATTGCCATAATGTATAACCAGCAATCGGCGCTAGAGCCGCAGCACTCAAAATGTAGCGCCAACCTAACCCAGCCAAAAACAGAACAAAAATACCAGATACTGCAACCAATAAAGAGGTACCCAAATCCGGTTGCTTAGCAATTAAAAGTACCGGTAATACAATCAAACTAAGCACAGCTAATATTTGCTTAAAATTGGGAGGTAACTGCCTATCTGAAAAATACCAAGCAATCATCATTGGCATAACAATTTTCATAATTTCAGAAGGCTGAAAACGTAACCCACCAGGTAAAGCCAACCAACGCTGAGCGCCCTTTGCTCCTACTCCAAATAACAAAACACCAATAAGTAACACGGTAATAAAAGCAAACAAAGCCGGAGAAGCTCGTCGCATATATTTCGGGGGAAGCTGAGCGAGTGTCAAACAAATTAATAGACCGATCACTAGCCGAAAGACTTGGCGCTCAACCATCGCCACATTTTGACCAGAAGCGGAGTACAAAATAAAAAGCCCCCCACAAATCAGTAACAATAAAGAACCAATCAACAAAACATCGATGTGAACTAACTGCCATAAACGAGCATTGGTAAAAGATACTACTCTACGATATAGACTATCAGTCATTCTTTTTACCCTTTAAATAATCGTAACGAGCTGGGTAGTTGTCATAAAGATATGCATCAAATAGTGCTTTAGTTAAATCTGCAGGCTTAGAACTACTACCACCGTTTTCAAAAATAGCAAAAACTGAAATCTTCGGATTTTTTGCTGGAGCAAAACCAATAAACAAGGCATGGTCATGAAGACGCTTCTCTAACTTATCAGAGTCATATTCTTCATCTTCTTGCAAACTAAACACCTGACCTGTTCCAGTTTTACCCGCGATATCATATTCAGTCCCTTGCAATCGCCTTGCAGTTCCATGAGAGTCAGTAACAACCTTGCGCATTGCATCTATCATGCGATCCCAGTTTCTCTGATCTTTTAAGATAATATCGTGCTCTCCACCCTGCCCATTTGGAAACTCTGCAGGCTTTTCTCCAATAGTTTTAGCCATACGGGGGTAATAATAATGACCTTTACTCGCTAATGCAGACGTAGCAGACGCGATTTGAACCGGCGTTGCTACCATAAACCCCTGCCCAATTCCGACATTGACTGAGTCACCGGGATACCATGGCTCTTTATATTTGGCTTTTTTCCATTCATTCGACGGCAGTAGACCGCTACTCTCACCGTCTAAATCCAGCAAATTACTTTGCCCAAAACCAAAGCGCGACAAAAAACTATGAATTGGGGTAATCCCCATTTTATTGGCTAATTGATAATAATAGGTATCTACCGATTCAATAATGGATCGCTCTAAATTAATCCAGCCATGCCCCGTTCTTTTCCAATCCCGATAACGACGGCCATCTGGGTTAATTTGATAGTAACCTTTCGCAAAATAACGTTCGGTCCAAGATGAAAAGCCATATTCAAGGCCAGCAAGCCCCATAAAAGGTTTAATGGTTGATGCTGGAGGGTAGCCCCCGCGAAGCGCGCGATTAAACAAAGGAAGTTTTTTAGACTTGCGTAGTGCGGCATAATCTTTGACAGAAATCCCCCTAACAAACAAATTAGGGTCAAACCCCGGTTTTGACACCAAAGCAAGTATTCCACCAGTGGTTGGGTCAATAGCGACAACAGAGCCAGTGTAATCACCCAATAAGTCATAAGCATACTGCTGAAGCCGCGCATCAAGATATAAATGAAGATCCTTACCTGGCGTAGGGTTCTGCCTTTCCAACTCAGACATTATCCGACCACGAGCATTAACCTCCACTTTACTGAGGCCTGCCTCGCCAAATAATGTTCTTTCATAATAACCTTCAAGGCCAGTTTTACCGATAAACAAAGCGCCCTGATAAGCCAACTTATCAACGCGCTCCAAATCTTTTGAGGTAATCCGGCCTACATAGCCAATTGCATGGGCGAACGCCTCACCGTAAGGGTAATAACGTGTTAACTGTGCCTCAACTTGAACCCCATCCAATTTATATAAATCGACAGAAATTTTAGCCCATTCTTCATCGGTCAGCTGCGATTTCAACGTAAGAGATTGATAGGGCCGACGATATTCTTTAAGCCTATCGTCAAAATCTTCCCATTCACTATCACTGATATCGATAATGCCAGATAGCATTTTCTTTAATTTGGGAAAGTTTTCCACGCGTTCTGGAATAACAGTCAAACTATGAATTGGACGATTGTCAGCTAATACCACCCCATTACGGTCGTAAATCAAACCTCTTGGCGGCGGCTCCGTCACCAACATGACGCGATTATCATTAGCCTTAGTTTGATACAACTCATGTTCTAAGACTTGAAGGTAAAAAAGACGGGCCATTAACACAATAACCAAGAGCAACACAAAAACAGCAGCTGCCATAATACGGCGCTGGGTCAATCGCTGCTCTTGGCGATAATTACGGAAGTTTTGATGTCGACGACTCACCAACCCCACCTTATCTATGGTATGGATGATTATTCATTAAAGTCCAAGCACGATAAATTTGCTCTGCCAAAATAATTCTCACCATTGGGTGTGGTAACGTTAAACGGGATAAAGACCAAACTTGGTCTGCACGAGCTGTACAGCGAGGATCTAGTCCATCAGGCCCTCCAACAAGCAAGCTCACATTATAACCATCCATGCGCCAAGACTCGGTTTGTTCAGCCAACTGCTCGGTAGACCATTCTTTTCCGAGTACTTCCATTGCAATTACTTTATCACCGGAGGGAATTGCTTCAAGCATCAAGTCCCCCTCTTTACGAATTGCTTTTGAAATATCAGTATTTTTTCCACGAGGTGACATAGATATTTCAACAAGTTCTAACGCAAAGTCTTTTGGCAAACGTTTAGAGTACTCATCATATCCTTCAGTCACCCACTTTGGCATTTTATTACCAACAGCAATCAAACGAATACGCATTTCAAAGAACCTTACAACTGTTCTGGTTTAATATCCCACAGCTTTTCGAGATCATAAAATGCTCGAGCTTCCTCAGTCATCACATGCACCACTACGTCATGTAAATCCACCAATACCCAGTCACTTCCCATACCGCGCCCTTCTGAGCCTAACGGCTGTAAGCCCTGCCCTTTTAAATGTTCAAAGACATTCTGACCCAAGGCATTAACATGGCGCTTTGAGGTACCAGTACAAATCACCATGTAATCCATCATATCTGTATGATCACTTACATTTAATACGGTGATCTTATCGCCTTTAACATCTTCCAATGCTTCAACAGCAAAAGCCAAAATTTGATCTGCTGTTAAGTTAAGTTGACTCATATAATTACGTTACCTATCGATATAATTGATGTTGTTCTATATATTTTTGGACTGGCTCTGGCAACAGATACGCTATTGACTCGTTTTTACGAGCCAGTGATCTAATCATGCTAGAGGAAATCCCCAAAGGGGTAAGAGTCTCGAACCAGACCCGCCCTGAGGGCGCGCATTGTAACTCATGCGACGAGGCGGCACGATAGTTTTCGCAAAAGCCACTCAATTCAGAGATTAAATCAGGCTCCCAGCCAGGCCGAGACACGACCAACAAATGAGCGTACTGGATTATCTGCTGCCAATTATGCCAAGTTGGAAGTGACAAAAAACTGTCCATACCCAACACCATAATAAGCGGTTCATCAGGTCCAATTTCCGAGCGAAGATTCCGTAATGTGTCAATGCTATAGCTTGGGCCTTTCCTATCAATCTCACGAGAATCGACACTTAATCGAGCGTCTCCTGATATCGCAAGTCTAACCATATCAAGACGTTGTTGAGGTAAAACGCTTGGTCTATTTTTATGTACAGGCTGAAAGCAAGGAATTAGTTTCAGCGTTGAATAATGATAACGGTCTAATATCTCAACAGCCGTTCTTAAATGGCCATTATGAACAGGGTCAAATGTTCCCCCCATAATGGCCAACCCAGAAGCTTTCACATCATTGTTAACTTTAGTTGTCACGAGTATGACCATCACCAAGCACAACGTATTTCTGACTTGTTAGCCCTAATAAACCAACAGGGCCTCTTGCATGAATTTTATCGGTAGAAATACCAATTTCAGCACCAAAACCATATTCAAAGCCATCGGCAAAAGACGTTGAAGCATTCACCATAACCGATGAGGAGTCCACCTCTGTCATAAAAGCACGCGTTTTCGAATAGTTCTGCGAAACAATAGCGTCAGTATGATGAGAACCATATTTATTGATGTGCACAATAGCCTCGTCCATATCGGCGACTATTTTAATGGACAACTTAGGTGCTAAATACTCAGTATACCAATCTTCTTCTGTAGCCGAATCAATCGTAGAAAGGATTGTACGAGTCTGATCACAACCCACTAAGACAACCCCTTTCGCCTGTAAGGCTGAGGCTAACTTAGGCAAAATGCTTTCAGCCGCGGCTTCATGCACTAACAATGACTCCATGGCATTACACACACCGTATCGACGCGTTTTGGCATTCATCGCAATGGCAAACGCTTTTTCTAAATCCGCTTCATCATCAATATAAACATGGCAGTTACCATCTAAGTGCTTAATCACCGGTACACGAGCATCTTTACTAATACGCTCGATCAACCCTTTACCACCTCGAGGAACAATAACATCCACAAATTCAGGCATTGAGATCAGCATCCCAACCGCCTCACGGTCTGTGGTATTCACTACTTGCACGGCATATTCAGGTAGCCCAGCAGCCACAAGGCCTTGTGTAACGGCTTCCGCAATAGCTTGGTTCGAATAAAAGGCTTCAGAACCACCACGTAAAATGGTTGCATTGCCCGACTTCAAACATAAGCTCGCGGCATCAATGGTCACATTAGGTCGAGACTCATAAATAATGCCAATCACACCTAAAGGAACACGCATCTGACCACGCTGAATCCCTGATGGCAAATACACCATATCTGATATTTCACCAATAGGATCCGGTAAAGAAGCAACTTGCTTGAGCCCCTCAATCATACCGTCAATCCGCTTATCATCCAGCAACAAACGATCTAACAAAGCCAAATCCAGCCCCTTATCGCGGCCGTTATCCATGTCTTTAGCATTCTCTGCTATCAATCGAGGTCGAGCACTCTCCAAAGCGTCTGCCATAGCAAACAGAGCCATATTTTTTTGCTTTGTGGATGCTTTAGCAAGAAGGCGAGAAGCCGCCCTAGCTTGCTGACCTATCTGATTCATATAAAATTCTAAAGACATTTTTAATCTCTAATAAAGGTAAAAATTACAAACAGCAGACCACTAAATAAATCGCGATCTAACCCATCTAGACAGTATACTATCACAATAGTTTTATTCATTTAGTGCAGAATTTTAAGAAAGGAACTTCCGTTGCCGCCTCTTCAATCTTTTACCCTATCCACTATTGGTATAGTGCATTCTTGTTACAAGGAAAAATTTGGCATACCAAGACAACCCGGCTTAGTGTCAGAAGCAACAGCACGTATAGAACTTGTTCCACCTTATAGTCGGTTAGATATATTAGACGGACTCGATGGCTTTTCTCACATTTGGATTCAATTTATTTTCCATGCCTGCATGACAGAGAATTGGAAAGCCAAAATTCGCCCTCCCCGCTTAGGCGGCAAGAAAAAACTTGGCGTATTCGCAACAAGAGCAACCCATAGACCCAACCCTATCGGCTTATCTGTTGTAAAAATTGGCAACATCTATCAGGAAGGAAAAAAAACCTTTATTGACCTACATGGTGCCGATTTACTGGATGGCACACCTGTTCTTGATATAAAGCCCTACCTCCCCTATGCAGACAATATTGAAGATGCAAAAGGAGGCTTTGCTCCTTCACAAGCAACCTCTCAAATAAAGCCAGTTATCTTTTCAGAACTAGCAAAAGCACAATGTGAAGACTATGAAAGTTTGCACAAAAGAAAAATAACCACTTTAATTAAACAAATCATAGAGCAAGATCCTAGACCATCCTACCTTTCAGAACAGACGGATAGAGAGCACGGAATAACGCTTTGGGACCTCAATATAAAGTGGTGCGCAAGAATTGATCACTTTGAAATACTTCGAATTGAAGTTGAATAAGAGAACAAGCAATGAACAAAAAACAGTTCCTTAATACTTATAAAAAGATCGACTCTCTCAACCAGAACAGAGAAGAAGCCACACCTAGCAGCAAAATTTACCGCTCAAAAAGCGACGAACGCCTAATTAAAGACTTTCATTACGCAAAATTCCAAAAAAATCTTCATAATGCTCAGAAAAGTGAAGCCCTAAAAGAGCTATTAGAAAAAGAAGATTGGAACGAAGAAGATACCGAGAAATTACTCAACTCACTACGCTAGAAAAAATACACTGAGTCTATACCCATGGTTATCCACATGTTCTGTGTATAGTTTTCCTGTCAATAAATTCCAGTAAATAAGATCAAAAAAAAGCGGGCTAAAGCCCGCTTTTTTATAACAACTAAAAATTAAAAACTTAGTTTTGGTTTTCTAGTTGCGCTTTGATCAAATCACCGATAGTGGTTGGACCATTAGCTTCAGCTTGTTGCTTCTCAGAATGAGATTTCAACGCTGCTTTTTCTTCAGTTGCATCTTTTTGCTTGATAGAAAGAGCAATAGTACGAGCTTTACGATCAACATTAATGATCGCTGCTTCTACTTTGTCGCCTTCTTTCAATGCAGTTGTTGCATCTTCAACACGCTCACGGCTGATTTCAGATACTTTCAAAGTAGCTTCAACGCCTTCAGCAAGTACAACTACTGCACCTTTCGCATCAACTTCAGAAACAGTACCGTTAACGATAGTGCCTTTGTCGTTTTCAGCAACGAAAGCTAGGAACGGATCTTCTTCTAGTTGTTTAACACCTAGAGAAATACGCTCACGCTCAGCATCGATAGACAATACAACAGTTTCTAACATATCGCCTTTCTTGTATTGACGAACGGCTTCTTCACCAGTTTCGTCCCAAGATAGGTCAGATAGGTGAACAAGACCATCGATACCACCGTCAAGACCAATGAACACACCAAAGTCAGTGATAGACTTGATTGCGCCAGAGATTTTGTCGCCTTTGTTGAAAGAAGAAGCGAATTCTTCCCATGGGTTCATTGTGCACTGCTTGATACCCAAAGAAATACGACGACGCTCTTCATCAATGTCAAGAACCATAACTTCAACTTCATCACCGATCTGAACAACTTTAGATGGGTGAATGTTTTTGTTAGTCCAATCCATTTCAGAAACGTGTACTAGACCTTCTACGCCTTCTTCAAGTTCTGCGAAGCAACCGTAATCAGTCAAGTTAGTAACTTTAGCAGTTACTTTCGTGTTTTCTGGGTAACGTGCTTTGATAGCAACCCATGGATCTTCACCCAACTGCTTAAGACCTAGAGACACACGGTTACGCTCGCGGTCAAACTTAAGTACTTTAACATCGATTTCATCGCCAACAGCAATGATTTCGCTTGGGTGTTTGATGCGTTTCCAAGCCATGTCAGTGATGTGTAGAAGACCATCAACACCACCAAGATCAACGAAAGCACCGTAGTCAGTAAGGTTCTTAACGATACCTTTAACTTCTTGACCTTCTTCAAGAGAAGCAAGCAATGTTTCGCGTTCAGCGCTGTTAGTCGCTTCCATAACGGCACGACGAGAAACAACAACGTTGTTACGTTTTTGATCAAGCTTAATAAGTTTGAACTCTAGATCCACACCTTCTAAATGAGATGTATCGCGGATTGGGCGAACATCTACCAAAGAGCCTGGCAAGAAAGCACGGATGTTAGCGATATCAACTGTGAAGCCACCTTTGACTTTACCATTGATAACACCGTGAACAATGGCGTTTTCTTCGTAAGCTTTTTCAAGCACAGACCAAGTCTCTGCACGTTTCGCTTTTTCACGAGACAATTTAGTCTCACCGAAGCCATCTTCAACAGCATCAAGAGCAACTTTAACTTCGTCACCGATGTTTAAGTTAAACTCACCATTATCCGTTAGGAACTGAGAACGAGGAATTACGCCTTCAGATTTAAGACCTGCATGAACAGTTACCCACTCGTTGTCAATATCAACAACAATACCAGTAACAATTGAGCCTGGCGCCATTTCGACGGTTAATAGGCTTTCTTCAAACAGTTCTGCGAAGCTTTGAGTCATTGTATTTCCTATATAGTCGACCTATATAAAGAACTAGGCCATATCCACACTGCCAGCAAATGTGGGTCAATTTTTTGAATGATGCGATAAAAGCATGCTGGCACTTTTATCGACTTGGATAACATTTAATCTATTTTAGCACACTCTAGACTAAAAACAGTAGACGCAAAAAAGAACAGATTATACGAGACCCGCTTTTGCTACTTCAGCAAAAATTTCCTCGACAACCTGCTCTATTGTCAAATCTGTACTATCTATCACTAAAGCGCCTGCTGCAGGCACAAGAGGAGCAACTGCCCTATTGGCATCTCTCTCATCTCGCTCCTTAATTGTTTCGACAAGTTCGTCTAGATTAACAGCTTCACCTTTTTGCTGCAATTGCTGCAAACGACGCTGGGCTCGCTCTTCCGCTGACGCCGTTAAAAACACTTTAATTTGTGCAGATGGAAAAACGACCGTCCCCATATCTCGACCATCCGCCACCAAACCAGGCGCTTGCGAAAAAGCACGCTGACGCAACAACAAACCCTCACGTACTTCAGGGATGGCAGCTAGCTTAGAGGCACAATTACCCACCTCTTCAGTGCGAATGGCCTGAGTAACAATTTCACCCTCAAGTATAATTTCAACTTTCCCTTCTTCTGACTGCTGAAATTGTATGTCCAGATGCTCAGCCAAAACCTTTAAGGTTTCAACATCATCTGAAGACATACCATGATGCGAGACAGCCAGCGCAAGCAATCGGTACAAGGCACCACTATCAAGTATGTGCCATCCCAGCTTTTCTGCGATTAATTGACTTACAGTGCCTTTACCTGCACCACTTGGACCATCAATCGTGATAACTGGGCTTTGGTTGATCATAACTATTCCTCTTAAAAAACTATTGCGTCACCGTGCAGTGAAAACCTAACTGCATAGTAACGCTCTCCAACTCATTAAATTCTTCTAATAATTTTTGGCAATCATTTACTTTTGTCATCGATTGACTGCGCGCTCCCAACGCCAACATAGCCAGCGCTAATTTATCATCGCCCGCACAATCGAGTTCCCCACCCAATGGCAAACCACCGCTGATAGTCAAATCACCATTTTCATAAGTAGAGGTAATATTCATTTGCCCAAGAGCATCTACTAAAGCCAACACCCTATCTTCGTGATAATAAGGCAAGGAGCCAATTCCCTTAATGACACTGCTACCCTTCGCATAAGCCGCCGCCACACACAACAAAGGCAACTCATCTCTAAATTGGTAACTCTGCTCCAGGGACAAAGTAAATGAATTTAATTCGGCAAAACCAGCCTGAACCCTGCCTTCATACAAACCAAGCTCGCCCTTCTCAGGAATCGACACATCTGCACCTATCGACTGTAAAAACGATAAAAATGCGGACGATACAAAATCTAAGCCTGCATTATCAATTTGCAATTCGGACCCTGGCAATAAGTTTGCCAACAATACTAACCAAGACAACTCATACTCATCGCCTGACAGCACAACATCTGCACTAACCAAAGGCGCAGCAGGAAGCTTAAAACCCTCAGGTTGATCCAATACACTGACACCAAAATAGCGCAGCAGAACCTCGCAGTGCGACAATTTTGTCCACTGTGTCATCACAGAGCCTTCAACCGGCGAATACAAAGCGGCCAAAAACGCCGACATACGTAAACGATCCGAACCAGATATTAACTCTACGGATACATTTTTTGGCTCACCCGGAACAAGACTAACAGGCAGACAATCCGCCATCTCAGAGATGACCTCTCCCCCCATCACTCGAACCAATGAAAACAGTTCTTTCATCGATTGATTGAGCAGGCCATCTTCAGCAACAACCGTCACGGGAAACGATTGGCCAGCCAATACAGGCAACAATAAGTACAAACTCTCCCGAGATTGATGCACATTAATTGGTGCAATTGGTGCCTTAAGTCCACGAAGACCAACACCATGGACTCGCAAATGATCAGCTGACGCCTCCTCAATCACAACCCCCATATCACGGAAAGCCTGCATAGTAATCCGCACATCACCTGTCAGATCGACATTCTTTATTTCACTTACACCTTCAGAAAGCGCCGCTATGGTAATCACTTTATGTGACAGAGATTTGTCACCCAACAAAGAAATATCACCATTAATGGAAGAGGCAGGCAAAACAGAAACAGAGACAGGCCTAACTTCTTTTACGGAGCCTATTGTACGCTGCTCCAACAACCGAAGAAAATGATCTCGCGCAGACTTAGCACGAGTAAAAACCCCAAACATACTGGCGCCATCACCCTGCTCTATTGCAGCGCGCATATCGGCAAGACGGTCAGTAAAATGATCCAGAGTCGAAAGTGTGGCCTCTTTATTGGCCATAAAGACATCACGCCACATAACAGGGTCACTTGATGCAATTCGAGTAAAGTCACGAAAACCACCCGCCGCAAACTTAAAGATATCCTGACTTCGATCCCCATTTGCCAATGCATCTACTAGGGTATAGGCAAGCAAATGTGGAAGATGACTTGATGAAGCTAAAACGTGGTCATGATGCTCAACATCCATACTCACAACATCGGCACCAACCGCTCGCCAAATACGATGAAGTCGGTCTAAAAGAGTAGGGTTACTATCAGGCAAGGGCGTCACTATTGCCATATGCTTTTCAAAAAGCAATGAGTTAGATGCCAGAACTCCACTTTTCTCAGCCCCCGCAATAGGATGGCCTGGGATAAAGTTTGTTGGCACATAACCAAACACGCGACGAACCGCTTCGACCACACTTCCTTTTGTCGAGCCCACATCGGTAACAAGCGTATGCTCAGACAAGAAAGGCTTTATATCCGTTAAAACAGACTCCATCGCCCTGACCGGAGTAGCCAGCACAATCACATCCATTTTAGATATAAACTCAGCAGATATCTCAGCAGGATAATCTATCACACCGGTAGAAACACCTAGCGACAATTCCCCCTCACGGCGGTCAGCACCAAACAGTGTTGCCAAGCCACGCTCTTTCAATGCTTTAGCAAATGAGCCGCCAATCATGCCAAGACCAATAATCATGACATTGCCAAACTTCTTTTTTTCTCGAGACGCCATATCAACAGACGACTGCAAATCACTTCCACCAGTCAAAGTACAACACTCTTATATAATTGCTATAGTACGGCGACAGGATACGAACCCAGCACCTTCACTTCCGACGCTCGCTCACGCAACTCATCTATTACGGCGAGACAATCTTCATCCAAATGATGTCCAATGAAGTCAATATAAAATATATAACCCCAACGACTCATTAATGAAGGGCGCGTTTCCAAGCGCGTCATATCAACACCATGACGCTCAAAAGCCTCTAGCAAATGATACAAAGCACCGGGCTCATTTTTCGCACTAATAAGCAGTGACGTTTTATCCTTACCACTTGGCGGAACATCCTGATTACCCACTATCAAAAATCGAGTTGTATTATCAGGCCTATCTTCAATATTTGCAGACACCTTTAGCAAACCATACAGTTCACAAGCCACTTCCCCTGCAATCGCCGCAATAGCACGACCACTTCGACCTGCTTCCGCTACCAGACGAGCCGCCTCAGCATTTGAACTAACAGCAATGCGTTCAGCATGCGGCCAGTAACGATCCAACCAAGCTCGACATTGCGCTAAAGACTGCTGGTGAGAATAAATATGAGTAACATCTTCAGCGTTAATATTTGGGCTGACCAACAAGTGATGATGAATTCGCTCTTCCACTTCACCACATATTTTTAGACGTGAATCACGAAAGCTATCAAGGGTATGATTAACCACGCCCTCTGTTGAGTTCTCAACAGGGACGACGCCATAATTTGCCGCACCAGACTCCACTTCACGAAAGACTTCATCAATTGCCGCCATAGGGGCACTCAAAATAGACTTGCCAAAATGTTTCAACGCGGCTTGCTGAGTAAATGTACCTTCAGGTCCAAGGAATGCGATACGCATTGGTTTTTCAAGCGCTAAACATGAAGACATAACCTGACGAAAAATCTTCGCCATTTCCTCGTTACCCAAAGGCCCTTCATTACGCTCCATGACTCTGCGCAAAACCTGAGCTTCACGTTCAGGTCGATAAAAGACAACATCTTCGTCG
This sequence comes from Marinomonas sp. CT5, assembly GCF_018336975.1. Taxonomy (NCBI): domain Bacteria; kingdom Pseudomonadati; phylum Pseudomonadota; class Gammaproteobacteria; order Oceanospirillales; family Oceanospirillaceae; genus Marinomonas; species Marinomonas sp. CT5. The sequence goes on from NZ_CP025572.1 coordinate 2,870,715, forward strand.
CCCAGCTCAGCCAATTTCACTTCAGCGACTTTCTGAGCACATGCCGCTCGCTCATTAATCAACAATTGTATTTGTGAATCTATCGCGTCTATACGGTCACGCAATAAAGGCAGTGTATCTGGCACTGCTTGTTTTGAATTTGACATGTTAATAAATATCCGTAGAGGTTACTGACTCTAAAATGTATTATCCGTGACGCTGCTCAAAACCGCGCATAAACTCAATTAAAGCCTCAACCCCTTCCATTGGCATTGCGTTGTAAATACTGGCACGCATACCACCAACAGAACGATGTCCAGCCAAGGTACGCAGACCAGCCGCCTCAGATTCTTTTAGGAAGAGAGATTCAAGAGATTGATCAGCCAAAATGAATGGCACATTCATGCGAGATCGGTATGCAGGATCTACCGGGTTTGAATAAAAATCACTAGAGTCAATGTAGTCATACAAGGCTTGCGCTTTACGAATGTTAACCGCTTCAATCGCTTCAACACCACCCTGCTCTTCCAACCACTCAAAAACCAAGTCAGCTAGGTAGATGGCAAAAGTTGGCGGTGTATTAATCATTGAATCATTTGCTGCTAAGTTGTCAAAGTTCCAAATAGCAGGCACGGAATCATCACTACGCACCAACAAATCCTTGCGAACAATACAGATAACCACACCGGCAGGCCCAACGTTCTTTTGGGCACCCGCGTAAATAACGCCATATTTACTCACATCAATTTTACGAGATAAAATAGTTGACGATAAATCAGCAATAATAGGCAACTTCGTTTCTGGCAAATCAGCAAACTCAAGACCACCAATAGTCTCATTTGGACAAAGATGTAAATAAGCCGCACTTTCATCCAACTCTAGGGATGAAAAATCAGGAACCGTTGTGTAATTCTGTTCTTTTGAAGAGCCCACCACTTTAACATTAGTGTATCGCTTAGCCTCTTTAATGGCCTTTGAAGACCATGCCCCTGTATCCAAATAACAAGCCGAATCAAAACCATTCACCAAGTTTGCTGGAATTTGAGAGAAAAGAGTCGATGCGCCGCCCTGTACAAACAGGATTTCATAGTCATCATTAATATCCAACAAACGCGCCAAACGGGCTTTAGCGGATGCCAAAATAGACATAAACTCAGAACTACGGTGACTCATTTCCATAACAGAAACACCTGCACCATGCCAATCAAGCATTTCGGCCTGTGCTTTTTTTAGAACCGCTTCAGGAAGCGCTGCTGGACCAGAACAAAAATTATATACTCGGCTCATCCTGCCTATTACCTCTAGTATTTTCAGGATCTATCTACAACAAAAGCGACGCACCTAGGTGCGTCGCTTTATTTTCTATTCCACGTCTGTATCAAGGACATCTGGAGATTCATCACCATTATCTGGCGACTGTTCAACAGCCGCTTCGGCCGCCTCTTCAATCTCTATATCTTCTTCATCATCCTCAACAACACGCTCGATACCAACCAAATGCTCATCATTTGTCAGACGAATCAAAGTAACACCCTGAGTGTTTCGCCCTTGACATGACACTTCTGTCACGCGAGTACGCACCAAAGTACCTTGATCAGTAATCAAGATGATTTCATCCGTTTCATCCACTTGAGCCGCCCCAACAACAGGACCGTTACGCTCAGAAACCTGAATACCGATAACACCTTGACCACCACGTCCATACACAGGGAAGTCTTCAACCAAAGTACGCTTGCCATAGCCATTTTCACAGGCCATCAGTACCGCTAAACCGTCCTGAGGAACAATAAGCGAAACAACCTTGGCATCTTCACCTAAACGAATCCCGCGCACACCAGCCGCAGTTCGGCCCATTGCACGAACATCAGATTCTTTAAAGCGGATTGTTTTACCAGAAGATGAAACCAACATAATGTCGTTATCACCATTCGTCACAGAGACACCAACTAACTCATCTGTCTCATCTAGACTCAAAGCAATCAACCCAGTTGAGCGTGGACGAGCAAAATGCTGCATTGCTGTCTTCTTAACGGTTCCGTTTGCTGTAGCCATAAAGATGTAGCTACTAGCTTCTACGGCTGAGTCTTCCGCCACCCCTTCATCTGTCTCTGAGTCAGCATCAGAAGACTCAACAACAGGCAATGGCAACAAGGCAGAAATAGACTCGCCTTCACTCAATGGTAGAAGGTTAACGATTGGGCGACCTTTCGCACTTCGACTAGCAACAGGAATTTCAAACACACGCAACCAGTACACTTTACCAAAATTACTGAAAAGCATAATGGTGTCATGGCTACTTGTTACTAGTAGATGTTCAATATGATCTTCGTCTTTCATGCTGGCAGAAGATTTACCACGACCGCCGCGACGTTGAGCTTGGTAATCGACCAAAGGTTGAGATTTCGCATAACCCGTATTAGAAATCGTAACCACCATTGGCGCTTCGTCTATCAAATCCGCAATGGTTAAATCCTGACGCGACGTCAAGATCTCTGTACGACGAGGATCGCCGAACGTTTCTTTAACTTCCTCTAGTTCCTCACGAATCACTTCCATCAAACGATTTGGATCAGAAAGAATGTTCAATAACTCGCCAATAAGCTCAATCAGAGACTTATATTCACCAAGAAGTTTGTCGTGCTCTAAGCCTGTTAAGCGATGTAAGCGCAAATCCAAAATGGCTTGAGCCTGATCGGGCGACAAGTGATAAGCGCCATCAACAAAACCGAATCCAGCATCTAGGTCATCAGGACGACATGCATCTGCACCCGCTCTTTCGAGCATGGCAACAACATTGCCTGGATCCCAAGATTCACCAACCAACTTCTCTTTCGCTTCAGCCGACGTTGGAGAGGTACGAATCAGCTCAATAACACGATCAATATTCGCCAAAGCGACAGCCAAACCTTCAAGGATATGACCACGCTCACGCGCCTTACGAAGTTCAAAAATAGTACGACGAGTAACCACTTCTCGACGGTGTTTGACAAAACACTCAAGAATTTGTTTCAGGTTCAGTAATTGAGGACGACCATCAACCAAGGCCACCATATTCATACCAAACACAGACTGCAATTGAGTTTGTGAAAAGATATTATTTACAACTACTTCTGGATTTTCACCACGACGCAGCTCGATAACAATACGCATACCGTCTTTATCGGACTCATCACGCAGCTCGCTGATACCTTCCAGTTTTTTCTCTTTCACTAGCTCAGCAATTTTTTCAATCACTTTTGCTTTGTTTAACTGGTATGGAATCTCAGTAAAGACGATGGATTGGCGATTGCCTTTTTCCATGTCTTCAAAATGATGGCGAGCGCGCATATAAATGCGGCCACGACCGGTTTTGTAAGCTTCAATAATACCAGCACGACCATTAATGAACGCCCCTGTTGGGAAGTCTGGCCCTGGTATATGATCAATGAGTTCATCAATAGTAATGTCGGCATTATCAATAACCGCTAAACAACCATCAATAATTTCACCAAGATTATGAGGTGGGATATTAGTAGCCATACCTACTGCAATACCCGCCGAGCCGTTCACTAACAACCCAGGGACACGAGCAGGCAATACTTCTGGCATAAATTCCGTGCCATCATAGTTAGGCACAAAATCAACGGTTTCTTTCTCTAAATCCATCAAAAGATGGTGAGAGATTTTTTCCATTCGGATTTCGGTATAACGCATTGCTGCAGCACTGTCGCCATCGACAGAACCGAAGTTACCTTGACCATCGACCAAGGTGTAACGCATTGAGAATGGTTGCGCCATACGAACAATCGTATCGTATACAGCAGAATCACCATGTGGGTGATATTTACCGATTACATCACCGACGATACGCGCCGATTTTTTGTACGGTTTATTCCAATCATTTTTAAGTTCATTCATCGCAAATAGAACGCGACGGTGAACAGGTTTTAGCCCGTCTCGCACATCAGGTAATGCTCGGCCTACAATTACGCTCATTGCATAATCTAGGTAAGATCCCTTAAGTTCATTTTCGATACTGACGGGAATAATTTCTTTGGCTAATTCACCCATAGATACAATCGATCCTTATGCCTTGGAGTCAAAAGACTCCCTAATATCTTTTTATAAGCGCCGCATTGTACCATAAGGAAATAAATAACACCCCTTAAAGGAACATGTTTTGTCTCTCTACTTGGCAATTAAAAGGCGCTCTCATACACCTTATCTGCACCATCTAACTCAATACACCCAAATATTTCCACAGAGACAAACCAAGTTTACTATTGGTCACCTCCTTAGTTGACGCTATACTAGAAGTAGTTCGCTTCAAGCCCACATTTTTAAACGCATCATTGAAGCCATCACTTAAAGCCACTAGCTTAAACTTAGCATTCTTAATATGGCTCTCACTTCTCTCAGAGATACAGGAAATAGACACATGCCAAACACACAAGAAAACAATGTAGATCTTAACGAAGTTGCGAAGTTTGAAGCTCTCGCTAGCCGCTGGTGGGACACAGAGAATGAATTTAAACCGCTACACGATATAAACCCTCTACGCACCAACTACATAAATGAGCGAGCTACAGGCTTACAAGGCAAAAAAGTCATTGATGTTGGCTGTGGCGGCGGCATACTTTCAGAGGCAATGGCAAAACTTGGAGCACAAGTGAAAGGCATCGATATGGGCGAAGCCCCTCTCGCTGTAGCTAAACTTCACTTAGAAGAATCCAAACTAGACATTGATTACGAAAAAATCACAGCAGAAGAAATAGCCCAAAGAGAAGCTGGTCAATACGATGTTGTAACTTGCCTAGAAATGCTAGAACACGTCCCAGATCCATCCTCTGTCATTAAAGCTTGCATGAAACTCGCTAAGCCTGGCGGCCATGTATTTTTTTCAACGATCAATAGAAACCCAAAAGCCTACCTTTTCGCCATTGTGGGTGCGGAATACATTCTAAAAATGCTTCCTAAAGGGACGCACGATTACGCTAAGTTCATTCAACCTGCCGAGTTAAACAATTACGCAAGACAAGCTGGATTGGAAGTGAAACACATGACAGGAATGACCTACAATCCTCTCACCAAAACATACAAACTTACCGATAAAGATGTATCTGTTAATTATATGATGCACACCCAAAAGCCAGACGCCTAATTTAAGGCATAAGGAGGAGATATGTTTGACTATCAAGCCCCAAGCCAATTACTCAAAGATAAGGTAATCCTTGTCACTGGAGCAGGCGACGGTATAGGCAAAGCCGCCGCCATTACCTATGCAAAGCATGGCGCAACGGTCATACTCTTAGGCCGCACAACCAAAAAACTCGATGCTGTTTACGATTACATAGAAAGACACCATCTCCCACAAGCCGCTATTGTTCCACTCAACTTGGACGGCGCTGGAGAACATGATTATATTGAGTTAGCCAACACCATTGAAGCCGAGTTTGGTCACTTAGATGGCATACTCCATAACGCTGGAATTTTAGGAGAAAGAACCCCAATCTCCACTTATGACCCAACACTTTTTGATAAAGTCATGCGCATCAATGTAACAAGCCAGCTCTTACTCACTCAAACATTACTACCTTTAATGCAAAGAGCTCAAAACGCCTCCGTTATCTTTACCTCTTCAGGTGTTGGTCGAAAAGCAAAAGCAAACTGGGGCGCTTACGCCATCTCAAAATTTGCGACCGAAGCCATGATGCAATTATTTTCCAGCGAACTCGCTGAACTGTCTCCGAATATTAGAGCAAATGCCATCAACCCTGGCGCAACAAGAACAAGTATGAGAGCCAGCGCATACCCAGAAGAGGACCCAGACACACTCCCAACACCCGAAGAAATCATGCCCCTCTATCTTTATCTTATGGGAGAAGACAGCCTTACAACCAATGGAAAATCATTAGACGCACAATAGCCCTTTACATATTAATTGCAATGGGTCTCTTCATATCCATTGCATCAAATCACTTGCTTCAGTTAACCTGTTGGCATGATTAAATTATGCCAACGGTTCATATCTTTCATTCTTTTACTCACTACGCTTGCATCTTTTTCGATTCACGCCACAGATTCACCTACAAACCTAAAAGATCAACCTAGAGATAACACTATACAGATGAACAACACAGTCATCAGCATACTTAACAAAAGCCTAACAGATAAAAACAACTATCACTTAATAACACTCGACAACAACTTAAAAGTACTACTAGTAAGTGACCCTCAAGCCGAGCGTTTTTCAGCTTCTTTATCCGTTAACGTTGGCAGTTTCCAAGATCCCAAGAACCAACAAGGTCTAGCACACTTTCTAGAACACATGCTATTTCTAGGCACCCAAAAATACCCTGAATCCGGCGACTACCAAAACTATATCAATACTCACGGCGGCTCTAACAATGCATATACAACAACCAATACCACCAACTTTTATTTCGACATCAACCCCATCGCCTATGAGGGCGCATTAGATAGATTCTCTCAATTTTTCATCTCGCCGTTACTTAGTGAATCACTTACTCAACGGGAAAAAAACGCCGTAGACTCTGAATACAAAGCCAAACTCAAAGACGAGAGCAGACGAAGTAACGAGGCATTTAAAACACTTATTAACCCGAAACACCCCTTTAGCCACTTCTCAGTTGGCAATCTAGACACTCTCAAAGATCGGCCAAACAACCCCTTGAGAGAACAACTACTCAAGCTCTACAAAGAAAACTATTTTAGTGAAAATATGGCGCTAGTAATGGTTGCAGATTTACCTTACAACCAAATGGCAACTCTTGCTCAAGAATACTTTTCAGCTATCCCTAGCAAACCAAAAAAAGAAGAAAGACATTACCCAAAACTGATAAAACAGAAGCAACCACAGCTTCAATTTCTTAAACCATTAATCGACAGCAATACGATTAATTTTTATTATCAAATCAATGCGCAAAGCCAAAACTACAAGACCCAACCAAGCCGTTATTTATCCTATATTCTAGGCAATGAAAATAAGGGCTCTCTCTATGCCACACTAAAATCTGAAGGCCTAATAAATGGCCTAACAGTAAAAACAAGTAACGACTATGGCGACAACGCCTTGTTTACAGTCAAAATACGCTTAACCAATGAAGGAATGAAAAAAATAGACAAAGTAGCAAAGCAATTTTTTGCCACTATTAGCCTCTTAAAATCTTCACCAATTAATCCGCTTTATCTAGAAGAAGGACTAAAATTAAGCCAGTTAATGTTTAACAACCAAAATTATGTCGATCCTCAAAGCCTTGCTCGGACCCTATCCGCAAAGATGCTCTATATACCAACAAAAGACATTTTAAGTTGCTTCCGTTTAGACTCAGCGGCCTCACCTAAACAAGTACAAAACTTACTACAACAACTCACCCCTGAAAATCTTCTAGTGCAAGTCATCAGCAACCAACCACTTCCCGAGAAGTGGGCTAAACAAAAAGACAGTTGGAAAATTGAACCCTGGTACAAAAGCGAATATCAAAACAGCTACTTCAGTTCGAACTTCATAAATCTCATCAAGCTGTCCATAAAAGACACTCGTGTCGGCCTGCCTGAGAGAAATAGCTTCATTCCAGAACATTTAAACCTGATCAACGAAAAAGACAAAACTCCCTCCATTGTTTTTCAACAAGAAGGCTTTAGTTTTTGGAACAAATCTGATTCAAGCTTTGGCAAACCTATTGCGATAAACTTCCTAGCCATTCGCTTCGACCACGCCGCAGACACACCAAAACACACACTTTTAAATCAATTATGGAGCAGGCTATTTAATGAAAGCATAAGCGAATCCACTTACGCCCCATATGTTGCAGGATTAGGATACAGCTTCTACCCTCACGCGAATGGAGCCACATTAAGAACCAGTGGCTATTCAGATAAACAAAGCACTTACATGACTTGGCTTGTTGACAAATTATTCTTGTTTACTCCAAATCTAAACAATTTCAAACAAGCCAAAACTCAACTAGAAAAAGACCTAAGCAACCAAAAAAGCCGACAAGCCTATAGCCTTGCCAATAGCGCACTAAACACATTGATCACAAAAAATAGCTTCACAACTGAACAACTAGAAGGCGCATTAAAAGAACTGTCTATAAAAGATTTAAAGTCTTATATAAAAGCAGCTAGAGACCAATTTGACATTGTTGGCTATAGCACAGGAAACCAAAACAAAAAGCAAACGCAACAACTAGCGGCCTCACTATATCAACGCTTTGTTGGACGCCTAAAACCAAGAAAACCAGTAGAAATCGAAACTAAGCAGATTTCGTCTCCTCAAAAATATCACTACCGATTCGATTCTACTAGCGATGACACCACTGTACTCTATACCCTAATAGACACCAGCCACCAGAAACAGAAGTCACTTAAGACCAACACTTCTATTACTGAAAAAGCTTACTTTTCAATCTTTAAAAAACTCATTAGTAGTGCCTTTTACCACGAGCTCAGAACAAACAAACAACTTGGCTATATTGTTGGAGCACAAGATCTAAGCATAAGAAATACCCCTATTTTAGGACTGCTTGTGCAATCTCCAAACAAAAACAACCTCACTATCATTAACGCAATAGCAGACTTTTTAAATGAACAGAAAGACAGATTACAAACCTTACCTTTAAAAGAGTTTGAAGAAGGGAAAAATTCGCTACTCACTCAACTCAAAATGACTGCAAAAAACTTAAGCGACAACGCCCTAAATGAATGGCATCAAATAGCGAAACAAGATCCAAACTTTAATTTACAAGAAGAATGGATTGATAGAGTAGAAAAGATAAAAAGACAGGACTTCATTACTTTCATTAAAAGCAAAGTTCAATCAACACACACAACAAAGATCATTATCCATAACAAAGAGTTCCCGAATGAACTAACAAAACAAGGATGGGTAGAAACCTCACCCAATAACCCTCGCCTCTAATATAAAACAAAAGAAACGTTAGCCGCCGCCAATCAATTTTTCCAACTTATCCTCATCAGTAGCCGGAGCGGCTTTCGCGCCATTTGCTTTCGTTTCATTATTAGCCGCTGGCGTGACGCCTTTGCCAATAGGTGAAAAATCACCAACATCTGGACCAGCTGTTTCCAAGGATGCATTCTCTTTTGAAACCTTCTCACCTTTCACTTGATCACCAAAAATACCAATTTCAGGCATCATCCTAAGGCGCTTAGCTTCAATATCTTCGGGGATATTTCCAGTAAAAAGCACGGTAAAAGGCGCTTCTTCAGTTCGCTTATTCACCTCGTCATAAATTGCCTGTTCGCGTTCAGCAATAGCATTCTCTTCCAAATAAGACATACCTTTGCCCTCCGCTGTTATCACAATATTAGGAGCGATATTCGACTTTGTTTTGTCGACAGGAATCACTGCCACCTGCTCTTTAGAATCAACAACAACTTGGTGCTTACCTCGAATTACGTTATTACCATAGATGATATCAACAGGCTGCAACTCAACTTTCTGAGCTATCACAGATAGCGGAAGGAAGAAAAACAACACGAACAAATACTTCATAAGCACCCCAATACACGAATATCTCCACTATAAGAGATAAAAACACATAAAAAAAGGAGCTCAAGCTAAGCCTGAACTCCTTTTTTGTTACTTTACTATAACCTAAAGAGTAATAACTTCAAATTCCACTTCAGGCTCAGCTTCAGCTTCGTAATCAACACCATCAACACCAAAGCCAAATAGTTTCAAAAACTCATCTTTGTAAAGTTGGTAGTCTGTTTCAGCAAACAAATTTGCATCGTTAATTTGAGGCCAAAGATCACGACAAGCTTGCTGCACATCGTCACGTAATTCCCAATCATCTAAACGCAGACGATTTTGATCATCTGTCAATTCAGCTGGATTGTTATTGTTATACAAACGTTCAGCAAACATACGATAGATTTGATCCATACAGCCTTCATGAAGGCCTTTTTCGCGCATCACCTTAAAGACCATCGCCAAGTACAGAGGCATAACAGGAATCGCAGAAGAAGCTTGCGTGACAACAGACTTCAATACAGCAACATTGGCACCACCACCTATCTTAGCTAACTGAGCATCAATAGCAGCAGAAGCACGATCTAAGTCTTCTTTCGCCTTACCTAGCGCACCATGCCAATAAATTGGCCAAGTGATATCAGAGCCGATGTAAGAATAAGCAACTGTACGAACACCCTCAGCCAAAACACCCGCTTCTTGCAAAGCAGACATCCAAAGCTCCCAATCCTGTCCACCCATAACAGTAGTCGTTGCATCAATTTCTTCTTGAGTCGCAGGCTCAATTTCTGCCTCAATGATCACGTCTTTGTTGGTATCAATTGCAGTAGAACGGTATGGCTGACCAATTGGCTTAAGAACAGAGCGAACAACCTCGCCAGTCTCTGGCATTTTACGAACGGGTGAAGCCAAAGAGTAAACCACCATATCAACTTGACCAAGATCCTCTTTGATCAACTCAATCACTTTATCACGAGCTTCATTTGAGAAGGCATCCCCATTGATACTTTTAGCGTACAAGCCTTCTTCTTTGGCTGCTTTATCAAATGCCGCTGCATTATACCAACCAGCCGTACCTGTTTTCTTTTCAGTACCTGGTTTCTCAAAGAAAACGCCAATTGTTGCCGCGCCAGAACCGAACGCAGCTGCAATACGAGAAGACAAGCCATAACCACTTGATGCACCGATTACGAGTACTTTTTTAGGGCCGTTTTCAATCGCGCCTTTGCTTTTAGTAAAAGCAATTTGCTCTCTTACATTTTGCTCACAACCTACTGGGTGTGTTGTTGTACAAATAAATCCACGAATCTTTGGTTTTATGATCATAATATCTTCTCAACGTCATGTTTTGCTTACGTCCTACCTGACAATCCCTTCATAATGAGGCAGGCAAGACAAATCTGTTCGCCATGATACAATAGCCAGACGAATATGTCCTGATTCTACTAAGAATACAGAACCAAAAGCCCCACATTATATTTAAAGAGAACATCGTGCACCTACTTGTCATCGGCTACGTCTGGCCAGAACCTAACTCCTCTGCTGCTGGCAGCAGAATGATGCAATTACTCAATTGCTTTCATAAACAGAACTGGACGCTCTCATTTGCCAGCCCGGCTCAGCAAACAGAACATATGGCAGACCTTTCAAAGTTAAACATTGAGGCGGAACATATCGAGCTAAACAATGCATCATTCGATCATTACATCTCAGAGAAAAAACCAGACATCGTCATATTCGATCGCTTCATGATGGAAGAGCAATTTGGTTGGAGAGTGGAAAAATTCAGCCCTGAATCATTACGTGTGCTGAATACTGAAGACCTGCATTCGCTAAGACAAGCCAGACACAACGCATTAAAACAAAATAAGGACTTTGTAATAGAAGACCTTTATAGCGAACAGGGCATTCGCGAAATCGCCGCGATTCATCGCTGCGATTTAACATTGATGATTTCTGAAGTAGAGACAAAATTACTTACCGACGAATTTCATGTACCAGAAACGCATGTTTTTTACCTACCATTTATGTTACCAGAACCGAAAAACACTGACGCCTTACTCAATTTTGAAAAACGACAACACTTTATTAGTATCGGCAACTTTCGCCACGCCCCAAACTGGGATGCTGTTCTGCAATTAAAAAATGAAATTTGGCCAAACATTCGCAAACGTCTCCCCAAAGCAGAAATGCATATTTATGGCGCTTACCCACCACCCAAGGCCACGCAACTTAACAACCCTAAAGAAGGCTTTTTAGTAAAAGGCTGGGCTGAAGACGCTCACGCCGTTATGCAACAAGCCAGAATCTGTTTAGCACCATTACGTTTTGGCGCTGGCATTAAAGGTAAATTAGTGGAAGCGATGCAAATGGGAACACCAAGTATCACCACGAACATTGGCGCGGAGTCCATGCACGGCGAACTGCCATGGAATGGTGTGATTACAGATGATATGGAAACCTTTGCCGATGCGGCAGTATCACTCTATGAAGACAAAGAGAGCTGGTTGCTGATGCAACAAAATGGCAATAGAATTTTGCAGGATCGCTATCAAGCAGAAGAATGGGAACCCAAGTTGATTAACAGGTTGACGCTTCAGGTTAAGATAAAAGAAAGCCTGCGAAAAAAGCATTTCTTAGGCTTGATGTTACGCCATCACAGTTTAAAAAGTACGCAATACATGTCGCAATGGATTGAGCTTAAGAATAAAGATTAAGGCAAGTAACAAAAGGGTTAGCCAGAAACAAAATGGCTTTTGGCTTCCCTTTCACGAACCTTTTTCATTACCGCTTGCTGAGAAGCCTTGTTCATACTCCCCCACTGGCTGATTTCTTTACCGGTTCGGTAGCAACCGACACACACATCGTCATCATTAAGCAGACAAATATTGACACAAGGGGATTTTATCTGAGGTTTGGGTTTGGTCATTTTTGAATCAACACTCATAAAGCAAAAAGTCCTGGTGACAACTCACCAGGACTTTCCATTCTAATATTCGGCGTTATGGTAAACGCGCTGAACATCATCTAAGTCATTCAATAGATCCAAGAAGCGCTCAAATTGTTCCACTTCTTCACCTTGAATTTCAGTCATATTTTGTGCAACAAACTGAATTTCATCAACATCAAAGTCAATTTCACCAAACGCATCCGTCAATGCTGTTTTAGCCTTATTATAATCAGTATGTGGTGCAAAAACGGTCACTTTCCCATCTTCCAGCTCAATATCAGTGACATCAACATCCGCCATCATCAAAGCTTCTAATACTGCTTCCTCATCAGTACCTGCAAAAACAAAAATAGCACTGTGGTCAAACATGTGGCTCACACTGCCCTGACTACCGATCTTACATTTTACTTTGTTGAAGCAAGTGCGTACGTCACCAAAGGTACGGTTTGGATTATCAGACAAGCAATCCACGATAACCATAGTATTACCTGGACCAAAACCTTCATAACGAGCTGTATCAAAGTCTTCTCCACCGCCACCTTTCGCCTTATCAATCGCTTTGTCGATAACGTGAGTTGGCACCTGATCTTTTTTAGCTCGGTCAATCAGAGAACGTAGTGCCAAATTACCATTAGGATCAATACCACCGGATTTCGCGCAAACATAAATCTCACGGCCGTACTTACTGTAAACCTTGGCTTTTTGATCAGACGTTTTTGCCATGGACTCTTTGCGGTTTTGAAAGGCTCTGCCCATTACATATTCCTATTCTATACAGTCATAAAAGTGAGATTCTAACGTGTCCCCTAAAAAGAAGGAACTGCTAGCCCAACATAAATACATTTAAATTCAGGACTTACCATCACAAAATTTCATGGAGGTGCGATAAACCAGCCAATGACGAAGAGGTAGCTTACGGGATAAGCTGTCGAATTACTTTAGCCAGCACAACAGTTGCCTGCTGGATTTGTGCAGGTGAAACACGCGCAAAACTCAACCGTAGAAATGAGTCTTCAAGAGGACTCTTACAAGGAAAAAAAGGTATTCCAGGAAGAACGAGCACTTTATCCTTCAAAGCTTCTGTCAACACAAGCTGCGACGAAACACCAGCTGGAAGTCTTACCCAGAAAAACATACCGCCAGCGGGTAACGAATATTCAACCAGCCCACCGAGTTCTTTACTTAAAGCCTCAGCCATCACATCTCTCTTCTCTTTATAGGCTTTTTGTAACTTGATAACGTGATCGGGATATTGCCCAGACTGAAAAAACTGAGTAATCATACTTTGTCCAAGACGATTAGTGTGAAGATCAACCGCTTGTTTTACTTTAACTAGATAGGGAAAAAAATCTACACAGGAAACGATATACCCTGTCCTTAACCCTGGCCACAACACCTTAGAAAAGCTTCCCATATACAACCAAGGCGCTTGTTTTATTAACGTTGAAATCGGTGTCAGATCAACATTGTCATAACAAAGATCACGATATGGGTCATCTTCAATGAGTAGTATATTTTTCTCATCAAGCAAAGCCGCAATCTCTCGTCGACGTTTCGCACTATAGCAATGCCCTGCCGGATTCTGAAAATTAGGAATCAAATAAACCGCTTTCGGATGGTATTTTTCGATCGCATCACGCAAGGCGGAAACGGACATACCGTCAGCATCAGATAAGACATCCTGAACATTCGCACCTTGCAGCTTAAACACCTGACACGCAGCCAGATAAGTTGGCTGTTCCGTTAGAATGGTCGAGGTCTCGTCTAAAACTAAACGGCTGATAATATCCAAACCTTGTTGCGAGCCGCTGGTGATTAATACGTTATCAGTAGAGATGTCCAGACCTCGCTCCGCAACAATAGACACAATGCATTCTCGCAGATCTTTTTCACCCTCACTTGGGCCATATTGACGACTGTCCTTTAGTTGCTTCAAATCTGGATAAGCTGGCATCAGGTTTTCATCTGGCAAACCACCAGCTAAGGACAGAACGTCTGGCTGTTGGCTATAATGCAGTAACTCCCGCACCAAAGAAGCTTCCATACTTTTTGAGTGCGAAGTCAATAAATGAGAAATATCCATACCAAGTGCCTCAACAAATTTAAGAGTGGAGAAACAGGGTCAGACATTTCATCAAAAGGGAAAAGATACAATTTGCACTTAATTGGAGGATACAGAATAAAAAAATGTTCGATTTATTAAAAACACTCAAACTCTTCTTTTAAAAGACGCTCAATTTCTTGATCTTTTTGCTGCCAAAGTGTGTTAACCCATTGCTGAAAGTAGGCTCTATATTCAGCATCATTTTGATAATCACCAAGCAGAGAATCGTCTATCGGCATAACGTTTATATGTACCTTAATGTGGGCCACTCTTCCACAAAGGTACTCAAAAAAGGTTGGAACTCCTTCCGGATAAACAATAGTGATATCGATTAATTTATGCAGCTTGCCATCCATCGCATTTAACGCAAAAGACAAACCACCAGCCTTTGGCATAAGAAGATGTGTATACTGACTAGATTGCTGATCGTACTTTTGCCGAGTGAAGCGAGTGCCTTCCAAAAAATTCATAATGGATACAGGAAAGTATTGAAATTTTTCACAAGCCTTCTTCGTAACCTCAATATCTTTTCCTTTCAATTCGGGGCGTTTTTTAAGAACTGCAGAGCTATAGCGTTTCATAAAAGGAAACTCTAAAGCCCACCAAGCTAAACCAATAAAAGGCACCCAAATAAGTTCACGCTTTAAAAAAAACTTTATAAAAGGAATACGCCTATTAAACAAACGCTGAAGAATGAGAATATCCACCCATGATTGGTGATTCGCTATCACCATATACCAATCTTTTGAGACAAAATCATTCATTCCAGATACCGAAATCGATGTTCTGCCTAAATAACGCTGATTAAAATTATTCACCCCTATCCAAAATGTTGCGATATTATCCAATACCAAATTCACAATCGCTCGCACAGACGCAATAGGAAGAAAGCACTTAATCAAAGCCAACACCATTACTGGAACAAAGCAAAATAAGGTATTTAAAACGATCAAAAAGAACGAAAAACTACCTTTTACAACAGACAAAATAGGCATAATTAGCCTCAACAATCAAAGAACGAGGCATCATACTAAAGGAATAAGTTAATGGGAAATCCTCATTATTTACACGCCAACCAAGTAGCTATCTTTACAAATTAAACTGTATAGTAAACAAACGATTAGTATGACTAGCGAACCCACTCGATACCAAGGATAATGCACTCTAATATCGACGATTATCAATTTCCTGCAAACCAGATGCAGGACACATTAATAGGATTTCAAATTCATCTATGAGCACAAACAAAGGGCTAAAAATTCGACATAAACTGTTTGCTGTTTTTGTCTTAAGTAACATTTTGCTCATTGTTTCTATGTGGCAAGTATTTCAGTGGAGTTTTGACCGAGGGTTTGTGTCTTATGCCACAGAACGAGATCGTGACTTTTTAGAGCAAATGGCTAACCGAACCGCCAACCTTTATATTTATTATGACGACTGGTATTTTTTGGTCCAAGAAAGCCGTATGGAAAATGAATGGCACAAAGCCAAGATAGAGAACCTGCGAGATCTTGTACCACCACCTAGCACTCCCAACTTAGACTTAATCTATCCATCTCAATACTATCGCCAGCGCTTTTTATTATTTGATGCGAAACAAAAACCAATTATCGGTAAAACGCGCTTCACAGATGCAGAAACTCATGCCGTAGTGGTAAATAAAAAAGTAGTTGGCTATGTGGGTCTACGCTCTATTAGAGAGCTTGTCCAGGACCAAACACTTCGCTTTGTCCGTCAACAGGGTGAAGCTTTTTTACTCATTTCTGCCTTTATGCTGGCAATAGCCGCGCTATTAACATGGCCATTAGCCCAATGGTTAAGCCGCCCTATTAGTTCAATGCAAAAGGCCACCAAAAAACTCGCGGCCGGAAAATACGACACAAGAATAACGGTAAAAGGTTCAGACGAATTAGCTGGATTAAGCTGTGACTTTAATAACCTAGCTTGCACATTGGAACAAACAAGAGAAGCACGTAAACGTTGGGTAGCCGATACCGCTCACGAATTAAGAACACCAGTAGCAATTCTTAGAGGTGAAATTGAAGCGATGCAAGATGGCATTATAAAAGTCTCACCTGAAAGTCTTGCGTCACTGCAACAGGAAACACTACATATCGCACGTCTCATTGATGACTTAAACCAGTTATCCATGCATGATATGGGTAACTTAAGCTATCAAATGGAAGATGTCTCATTAAACGATATTATTGAACAAACAGTTCAATCATTAACTCTTCCCTTTAACGAAGCCGGATTAGAATTAGAGTTTGAATATTCTCAGAAAAACCCTATTGTTATGAATGGTGATTCAGACCGACTGCATCAACTCTTTGCAAATCTGATGAATAACTCATTGAAATACACCAATGCTCCAGGAAAGCTAACCGTTAAGCTTTTGAAGAAGAATAAAAAAGCCATTGTGCTTTTTGAAGACACTGCACCTGGCGTAACAGATGATGATAAAAATAGAATTTTTGAGCAGTTTTTCCGTGTCGAAAACTCAAGAAATAGAGCAACTGGCGGAAGAGGTTTAGGCCTCGCGATTTGCGCCAGTATAGTGGATGGACATCAAGGCACAATCAGTGCTTATCACTCACCTGATGGTGGCTTAGGTATAAAAATAGAATTCCCTTTAAACTACTCTCGTTAAACGAACAGGAAATAATAAGATTATGAGCAAAGTACTGATTATTGAAGACGAACCAAAATTAGCAGAATTAATGGGTGCTTACCTAGATCAAGCAGGTTACGAGCATCATCACTTAGACCGCGGCGATATTGCTGTCGACTACATCAAAAACAATCAAGTTGATATTATTTTATTAGATTTGATGCTACCGGGTTTAGACGGTGTTGAAATTTGTAAACAAGTTCGTCAATTCAGCGGTGTTCCTATTATTATGGTGACAGCCAAGGCAGAAGAAATTGATCGCCTAATAGGTCTAGAAATGGGAGCAGATGATTATGTTTGTAAACCATTTAGTCCTCGTGAAATCGTTGCACGGGTAAAAGCAAATTTACGTCGAATTGAGCTTGACCAAGCTGAATCTCCTCGCACGGATGGTTTTGACCTAGATGTTGACCGTCTTCGTGCCACTTACAAAGGCGAGCTGATTGACCTAACAACGGTTGAGTTCCAGTTACTCCAATTGCTTATCAAAGAGCCTGGCCGCGTATTTGGCCGTGACCTTATTATGAAAAGCATCTACGCTGACAGCCGTGTCGTGAGTGATCGAACCATTGATAGCCACATTAAGAAACTGCGTAAAAAGATTTCTGCGGTTGCCCCTGAATTGAACGTTATTCATTCTGTTTACGGTGCAGGTTATCGCTTCGAGAATAATGATCAATAAGACCTTTTATAAGGAACAGCGTTGAACAACTTTTTAGAGGTTTTGGTATTTTCTTTTTCAATCACCATGCCAATTTTTATGATCTTGGTGCTTGGAATCCTCTTATACCGAATACGGCTCATCAATGATAACTTCATTGATGTAGCGTCTAAACTGGTGTTCAACGTAACACTTCCCGCCCTACTCTTTATTAATATCTCAAAAACAGACCTCAATAGTGATACTGATCTATCCTTGGTGATCTATGCAATGGTCGCCGTTGTCATCAGTTATGTGGCTCTTGAAATGATCATGTCTTTTTGGGTCACAGACAAAGCGGAACGTGCGGTATTAGTACAAGCCGCTTTCCGTTCCAATATGGGCATTATCGGCCTAGCCTACTGCGTAAATGCTTATGGTAATGACGTATTTTCTGTTGCTTCTGCTTATCTGGGCGGTGTCACCATATTATTTAACGTTTTATCTGTTGTTGGCTTGAGTCGTGCTTTGGGAGGAAAAAGTGGTATCAAAGTGATTGTGAAGGGGATCGCTAAAAATCCGCTGATCATTGCCATAGTAGCGGCTTTTGCGACAGCCATAACTGGCTTAAGCTTACCAACAACACTCTATAAGGCTGGTGATTACTTTGCACAAATGACACTACCATTAGCTTTATTGTGCGCCGGTGCTTCCTTAAGCTTTAAATCTTTGAAAGAAGGAATTTTAGGCGCCCTCTTAGCATCTGTCGGCAAATTGATTTTCATACCTTTTGCATTAACCCTTGGTGGTTATTTACTAGGATATCGGGGAATGGAACTCGGCGTTTTGTTTCTTATGTCATCAGCCCCTACCGCTTCGGCAAGCTATATTATGGTTCGAGCCATGAATGGCAACGCCACCTTAGCCGCCAATATCATCGTGATTACTACCATCGCATCCTTGATTACAACAAGCATCGGCGTTACTTTGTTACGAGGTCTTAATCTGATTTGATACAAGACCCTAGATCGATTAACAATCGCCACAGGACGAGAGACTCCATTTGATTTCCCAATTCCGCAAACACCGTCTTTTCTTCCTATCATTGGGCTGTGCCGTACTCACTTTACTTTTTTTTGGCATTAATGCCATCTCTTATCAGGCTCTAATCATAGACAAACACTCTGAAGGCCAAGATAAACTGCTAAACTTTGTCATCGAGCTACGTAATGAATTAAAAAACTATCACATCTTGCCTTACGCTTTGGCAGATAATCCAACGCTATTAGCCTTTATGAACAACCCTAAAAACAAAAAGCTAACGCGACAACTACAAAGGCAACTGGAAGACCTAACACACGTATCAAAAACCCAAGACTGGTTTATCTTATCAGCAAAAGGTGACTTACTCGTTTCAAGTGAACAGTCACCCAATTTTGACTTAGATGAGTATTTTGATAAACAAGATCTAAGCAAAGTATTAAAAGAGCAACAAGGCGAATACATTTTAGTGTCTGGCTATAACACACAGCATCATAAATCCGCTCACCTAGTACTTGCTCCTGTATATACAAAAAAAGGGCTAGCAGGTGCTATCGCTGTTCGAATCAATGTTAGTCATTTGATTGAGCGCTGGAATCTTTTGGAAGATTTAGTGGTAATAACCGATCAAAACAACCTTATTTTTTTAGCCAGTAAATTAAACCGATTATTAGTTAAAGATTGGCTTAATAACTATAATGACATTCAATTTTTAAATAATACCCGCTCTAAAATCTACCATCTAAATGATGGCAACTATCTTTTGCAAAATGTCACACTAGATGACCTAAAATGGCAAATCCATTATTTATCAAGCTTAAAAAGCATTGAAAAGAAAGCCCGCAATATCGCTTTTATCTGTCTCGGTATATTCGCATTAATTTTTCTTTTTTGGCTCTATAGACGTGAACGAGCCTTAAAAATCGCATCAAAACTGGAAAACGAAATCCTTGTTGCCAAAAGTGCACAGCGTCAGCGTGTACTAATAGAAAATACCCACGTGGGGCTTCTTCAGCTAACCAAAGAAGGAGAAATTTCTTTTGTTAATCCCATGGGACTACGCTATTTTGGTCAAACAGCAGAACTAAACAACCATTTCCTCCATGAATTTTTACCTGATTGCCCAGAAAATCACACCGCACTCTCCTTTATAAAAGCGCTACAAAATCAGCTCTCAAATGTAAATGATCGAACCAATAATTTATTGGAACAAGAAGTATTGCTACAGAAAGATAATGGGCACACCTTTCCTGCTCTACTGTCTGTGTCTTCCTTAGAGTGGAGTGATAATCAAGGCTATCTCGTTACGTTAATCGATATAAGCAAACGAAAACGAGCCGAGCTCAATCTATTAGAAGCGAATACTCGCCTTGAAGAGCGAGTATTAGAGCGGACAAAAGCCCTAGAACTGGCACAAAAAGAACTATTAAGAACAGAAAAACTGGCGGCAATAGGACAAATGTCAACCGCCATTGCTCATGAATTAAATCAACCGTTAACAGGCATAAGAACCTTAGCTTATACCGCTGAACTTTTACTTAAACGACAGGATTCAGAACAGGCCCTCAAAACACTTCTAGACCTAGAAACACTAGTCGTTAGGATGCAAAGTCTTACTAGTGAATTAAAAGTACTCGCTTACCGAAGACCTGAACAATTAGCTCCCACTTCTATAAAACATTCATTAGACAAAGCAATCGAAAGCCTTGGTGACGATATTCAGTCCGTCCAATGGGAAATCAAATTAAATAATTTAGATACAGTTATCGCAGAACCAACTCGCTTAGAAAGAATTTTTTCGAATCTTATCAGCAACTCTGTACAAGCTTGTGCGGAATTTAGCATCGCACCCTGTATTAAAATCTCTCTTCAAGAAGATAATAAGCAAATTATTATCAGCTACCAAGACAACGGACCAGGCATAGAGAAAGAAAAACTATTGCATATTTTTGAGCCTTTCTTCACCACAAAACCTATAGGAAAAGGCCTTGGTTTGGGGCTTGCGATCAGCGCTAACTTGGCAAAAGACATGAATGGAACACTCAACGCGAGTCATAACAGTGACTCGCAACTGATATTCCACTTAACACTATTAAAGGCATGATATGGATAACAACAATACAAATAACCCAATTGAAATCTGGCTTTTAGACGATGATGATATTGTTCGCTCGACGACAACCCAATGGTTACGCCTATCTGATTACAAAGTAAAAGAATTTCAAAACCCTCAAACTCTCATAGACAATTTTAACGTGGGACTGCCTTGCATTGTTGTTAGTGATATCCGAATGACGCCCATAGATGGGTTAACACTGATGGATAATTGCCTAACCAAAGAGCCAGAATTGCCATTCATTTTAATTACCGGCCATGGCGACGTCGACACCGCCGTTAATGCGTTACGAGATGGTGCCTTTGACTTCCTTGAGAAGCCCTTTGACCCAAATCGATTATTACAAACTGTAGAAAAAGCCATTCAACTAAGAAAAGTTCAGTTGCAACACGCTAATCAATCGCAATACCTCGGTGACCTACATGGCCTAGAAGAAACCATTATTGGCCAACATGAACAAATGATTCGTGTCAGACAGCAAATCCAAACTTTTGCCAGTATGGATACTCATGTCATTGTTTATGGCAAAACAGGTTGTGGCAAAGAGCTTGTTGCAAAAGCGCTGCACGATTGCAGCCCCAGAAAAGCAAAACCCTTTGTTGCTATAAATTGCGCCGCCATTCCAGCTGAGCTTTTTGAAAGTGAACTATTCGGCCATGAAGCAGGCGCTTTCACAAGCGCTAATAAACAAAGAGTTGGTAAACTGGAATATGCCAGTGGTGGCACATTATTTCTAGATGAAATAGAAAGTATGCCTCTCGCTATGCAAATTAAATTACTGCGAGTATTACAGGAAAACCAGCTTGAGCGTGTTGGCAGTAATAATACGATCAAAATAGACTTAAGAGTGGTTGCGGCAGCTAAAAACGATTTGCAGACACTAGAAGATTTTAGACAAGATCTCTTCTTTCGACTAAATGTGTCCCAAATTCACCTTCCTGATTTACGCAACAGAGGCTCTGACATCCCCCTACTATTCGAACATTTCTGTCGTATAGCCGTTAAAGAGCGCGGAGGAGAACTTAAACAACTTAGTCCAATCGATCATGAAACACTAACATTATATGGCTGGCCAGGTAATGTTCGAGAACTTAGGAATGTCGCACTACGGTATGCTCTTGAACCCAATACAAGCGTTGCCAAAATCCTAGCAGGCTATCAAGCCCAAGATGATATAGACACCATCACCCCACTGCCACTTAGTGTAAAAGTACAAGAGTTTGAGCGTAGCTTAATTGAAGCCAGCATTAGACAACAAAAAGGCAATATTCAACTCGTGTTAGAACAGCTTCAACTACCACGTAGAACCCTAAATCAAAAAATGCAAAAATACGGGCTTAATAGAACCGACTATTTGAACTAACCTTTCCAGCACTACATCTAATAAACATATCAACAATGTGATTCTCATATAAAAAAATTAATGAGAATCACTTGCATTAAAAACCAAAAAAACCTTTAATGATAACCATTATCAAATTAGAGGTGACATACGATGCAATTAAATATGCACGATGTGTATGACAAAGCAGGAAACATCAAAGAAGAACTATCGTTCTACTTATCTGGACATAAGAGACAACTTGCTTTACTTCCAAGCCTACAATTACTTAATCAGCGATTAACTAGCAATATAGACCTTTCAATTTACGAAGAGGCTCAAGCAGGACTTTACTTTTCTTTCTTGGGAACAGGGTCAATAAAAACAGTTGACGAAATAAGTTCAGTACAAATTATTTACTGCCCTCAAAACTCAAGTGGCAACTTAGTCATGGCAAAAGGTGATGAACATAGCTTACTGCAAACCCGAATTACCCCTGCCCACCTAGCCGCGGTACTTAGTGAAACCGAAGAGCAAATCACCCAACACTTCTTGACAATGCAAGATAAATTAGGTAATGAGCAAGGAATTATTGAGCTTCCCCTTACCCCAAAAACCATCTCAGCTATTGAGCCCATATTGGCTCATAGCGGACACTCAATTAGCCTTGCTGGATACCTATATTCAGCCATTTTCATTCTCATTGAACAGTTACAAATGATGAGTCACCTATCTCATTGTGAAAACTGCCAAGGAAAAATTTTTCACGCGCAGAATTTAATAGAAATGCCAGAGCATGACGCTCTAAATATTCAACATCTGGCTCATCAGGTCGGCCTAAATTCCGAAGCCCTTACACTAGGCTTTAAGCTCATTGTTGGTCAATCTATTGAAAAATATCAAACACTCTGTCGCATTAAATTTGCTGCTGCGCAATTGAGACAAGACCCTAACGCTAAGTCACATATTGTTGCTCAGAGTGGTCTTTCAGAAGACCAATTTGAGGCGGTATTTATTCAACACTTTGGTGTCAGCAGTCACCAATATGCACAAATCCACTAAATTTAAACAGTTAAGGCACAACATGGCTCAATCAACAATTGCCCTCATTTACGGTACAGACACCAACAACACAGAAGAAGTTGGCCACAAAATTGCCAAGCAATGGGAAGAACTAGAAGAAAAAGTCGATATATTCAATATAAAGGACATTACCCTTAATCAACTTGAACAGTATTCCATGCTTATTTTGGGCATCCCCACATGGGATTTTGGTGGCATTCAATCGGATTGGGAAGAAATTGGCGACAACTTAGGTGAACTCGATCTTGAAGACACTGTTATTGCCTTATATGGCCTTGGTGACCAATTTGGTTATGGCGACTACTTTGTGGATGCTGTCGGCTGGCTATATGAGAAATTATTACCGACAAATGCCACCTTCATAGGCCAATGGTCTACAGAAGGGTATGAGTTCGAAGCCTCAAGAGCCTGTGTGCATAATAAAGAAACCTTCGTGGGTTTGGCTATCGATGAGGATCAACAGTTTGAACTTACTGATCAACGCATTGAGCAGTGGGTTATCCAGCTTTACGCTGAAAGAGCAGTAGAAGCCGCCTAAATTATCGCCTGACTGGCCATTTGAATGGAACTAACGACTCAAATTTGGTTTATCCAAACATTCGCTGCCCCGAATGCCCAAATTTAGTTTCAATCAATGAGATAATTTTACGATCTACTCTAACATGCGTGAAGAACGTGGCTACCTCTCCTTTCTCTCCTGCTTGGAGGTAGCCACGTATTTTTCTCCGACACTATTTTTTTATTGCTGCTATTCGTTATGATGTAACTATTTTATTAAGACATAGTTGGCATAAATGAACTTACAACTTTCAGACATAGTAATACTTCTTTTTATTTCTGCTGCTATATACTCTTGGTGGAGGAACGCATCTATCCGTGAACAGGCACTCATTAGTGCCAAAAAGCACTGCGAGTCACTCAACCTTCAATTATTAGAAGACAGTGTTGCTGGTGATGAATGGAAACCCTCTTGGCATCATGGGGCGATCAAAATCAAACGAACCTACAAATTTGAATTTAGCTCCAGTGGAATAGCACGTTATTCAGGTAAAATAACCTACCTTGGCAATAAAAAAACTCAGATCTGGTTAAGCCCACATGACTTCTAGGAAAGTTACCATTTGCACCAAAATCGCCATGTTTGATAAATCGCAAATAAAAGCACAATTTTATGTCAATTAATTGCAAACAAGGCCATATTAGAAATAGAATACTTAAGTAGTTTTTTGTAAAGCATTGATAGACATAAAAAACGTATGAAGATAAAGTAGAATTTGCTCATATACTAATGGCTATCGGCTGAACCTATAATAATAAATGCAGGACATAATATGTTGGCAAATCTTAGTTTCCGTACCAAGTTACTCTCTCTTCTTATTGCTGCTATTCTTGGATTCGTTGTCGTAACTGCGGTTGCTTTACAGGGATTAAGCGTACAAGAAACGTCTTCTTCTAAATTTGAGCGTCTCACAGCAGTAGATAAAGACCTATCATCTTTAATCATTACCTTGATGGAAGAATACGAATCCCTATCTAAAATAGATGACAGTTCTTATGAGAGCTTTCTTGAACAATTAAACACCAATTATGAGAGTTTCATCAGCTCACTTGAGCAAGATAAAAACCTTCTTGTAGATCCTGAAGCGAAAAATAACATTGAGAACATTACCGTCTCACTCACAAACTACATAGAAGCACTAAAGCAGCTTGTTCAACAAAGACAAAAAGTAGGCTTTAATGGCTCATCAGGCTTAAAAGGTAAAATCTCTGAATTAGGTGAAAAAGTAACGGAAGAAATATCTTTCCTCAGCCTAGTTAAACAAGAATTTTTGCCTGTTCGAGAAGCAGAAAAAAACTTTATTTTTGAACCTGCTCCGGAAAATAAAGCCGCCTTTATGGAACGCTATGACAAATTCTACAAACGCGTCAAAAACTTTGGCCTAGAAGAACGTTTTGGTGAAGTCATCAATCAATACTTTTCAGCTGTAGAAGACTTTGATAGTGAAAACCAGAAACTTATTGGTCTTCAAACCGAGTTTTCCAATCAAAAAGCTAATTTTGCTCAAACTCGATCAGCCGCTGTAGATTACATGCAACAGGCAGTGGTAGATGCTAGAAAACAAGCTTCTGCAAGCTCACAACAAGCCAGCATTAGCTTAATTATTGTGAGTGTTGTGGTGGCGATTATTGCCGGGCTTATGATGATGGGAATTGGCCGTAGCGTTAATAAGACTCTCAACCAAATCATGAAAGACCTTGGCAAAGTGAAAAGCGGAGACCTAACGGCTCGTCTTTATGTCAACCACAAACGTAACGATGAATTTGACTCTTTGTGCAGCTCGGTAAACGAAATGACCACCGGTCTCGGTTCCGTTATTGGCGAAGTCGTTGATACAACTCAAGGTGTTAATAACATGGTGACAGAGTTAAACACCTCTGTTACCAACATTGCACAAAGCAACCGCTCAGTAAGCGAGCAAACCAACTCTCTTGCTGCTGCAACAGAAGAAATTTCAACAACAATTTCTAGTATTTCTAGTACAACAGAAGATTTAAGTAGTCAGTCTCAAAACACTTATGAATCGGCTAAAGTGGGTGCTGAAACTATTAAAGGCGCCCTATCCAACCTCTCTAGCACTATTAGCGTGGTTAATAAAACCAGCGAGCAGCTTAATGAACTTGGTCAGTTATCGAAAGATATCGACAATGTTATCGGTATGATAAATGACCTAGCCAATCAAACTAACCTGCTTGCATTGAACGCAGCCATTGAAGCCGCGCGTGCTGGCGAAGCTGGCCGAGGTTTCTCTGTTGTAGCAGACGAAGTACGTTCTCTAGCAGAAAAAACAGTAGATGCCACAGCTAAAATCACGGATATCGTAAGCACGATCCAGTCCTCAACACAAACAGCTATCGAAACTATGCACAGCGGTCAAGAAAGCCTGCATTCGATTGAAGAATTCAGTGAAAAGGCAGAATTGGCAATTCGTGAAATTGAGCGAAATGCACAGACAAGCTCAGCCTCCTCGATTGATATGGCACGCTCTATCCAAGAAGTGGCTAAAACTGCTGTACATATGAGTGAGGAAATGGACAAAATTGCTCAACAGCTTCAACGTGATAATAGCTATATCAATAGTATTGAGGGCAATACTAGTGACATTCATAATCAAGTTAGCAGCCTAGACAAAAAAACAAGCGTTTTTACTACTCGTTAATATAAACAAAACGACCAAAAAAAACCGACTTCAAAGTCGGTTTTTTTTCATCTAACCATGGCCTAAGTGTTAACCCAAAGGCCAATCAATTACAAGCCAGCGTATTCTTTTTCCCAGCGCTTCGCTTCTTTCTTAGATGGGCCACCTAATACGTTCACGGCAGTACGCATACGAGCACGTGAAATATCAGAGCCTAATATGGCCATTGAATCAAACACTGAAACAGACGCGGTTGTTCCTGAGATAGCAACAAACAAAGGTGCGAAGAAATCTTTTGGCTTAATTTCCATCACCTGAGCCAATGTTTTCATTTCATTAAAAATTTCGTCTTTTTCCCATTTACTCAAAGTTTCCAAACGCCATAAAGCAAATTGCATTGCTTTACGAAGCGTTTCCTCTTCCATTTTAATAGAAGCAAAATCTTCTTTGGTAATAGGCAGCATACCTTTGAGAAAGAACCCAGCGACATCCGCTACATCAGAAAAGGTCTCAACTCGCGGTATTACTAGCGGTAGAATCTTCATTAAATATTCAGGGTTAAGCGCCCATTCAACATATTTCTGCGCAAACGATTCTGGTGTTAAATTCTCTCGAATCCACATACCGTTCAGCCAGCTTAATTTTTCCACATCAAAAACAGGGCCACCTAAAGAAACACGCTGAATATCAAAGTGTTCAATCATTTCATCTAAAGAGAACTTTTCACGTTCATCAGGCATAGACCAACCCATACGCCCTAAGTAGTTAATCACTGCTTCGGACATGTAACCCATACGCTGGTAATACAAAATACTGGTTGGGTTTTTACGTTTAGATAGCTTAGATTTATCTGGATTACGCAGTAGAGGCATATGGCAAAGCGTTGGCATATCCCAACCAAAGTACTGGTACAACAAAATATGCTTAGGCGCAGAGTTGATCCATTCTTCGCCACGAATAACATGAGTGATTTTCATCAAATGATCATCAACCACGTTGGCCAAATGGTAAGTTGGCATGCCATCCGCTTTTAACAAAACTTGCATGTCTACTTGAGCCCAATCAATTTCGATAGTGCCACGAAGCATATCCTGAACAACACATGTGCCCTCTTCAGGAATTTTCATGCGAATAACATAAGGAACGCCAGCATCTAGTTTAGCTTGCACCTCTTCTGGAGTCAGGTTTAATGCACGGCCATCGTATTTTTGTGGCAGACCCTGCTCTTTCTGCTCAATACGCATTCGGTCCAACTCTTCCGTGGTTTCAAATGCATAAAAAGCATGGCCTTTCTCAACTAACTCACGCGCATATTGAGCGTATATGTCACCTCTCTCACTTTGGCGATAAGGGCCATATTCACCACCGACATCAGGACCTTCCGCCCAATCTAGGCCTAACCAGCGCAATGCGTCTAAAATCATCTTTTCCGATTCTGGCGTACTACGAGTCTGATCAGTATCTTCAATACGTAAAATAAACTTACCGCCCATTTTGCGTGCAAAAGCCATATTAAATAATGCAATGTAAGCTGTACCTACATGTGGGTCGCCTGTTGGTGAAGGCGCAATACGTGTTCTTACCTCTGACATAAAAATCTCATTTATCCGTTGCCTGAAATGCCGCTATTATAAGCGCCCCATAAGATATGAGTAAGGGGTTAAACCTATCTTTTCTACTGAGAAGTTTGATATTCACTCAACTTTACTTTCGATATACCTAAGCTGTGAAAGTCTAACCCCAATTTCCACATCCGTTTTCAAAGCAACTAATGAGCGAGACAACAAGCATTGCTCATATCCGCCAGCTAACATTGACTGAATACGCTCTGAGAAAGACGATAGATTTGCATAAATTTGTTCGATAGTTGGAAAGGAATTTATTATCCCTAGAGCCGTTTTTGGTCCAATCCCTTTAACTCCTGGGATGCGATTGGTGATATCTCCTACCAAAGCCCAATAGTCGGTCAACTGTTGTGGTTCAACGCCATACTTTCCGGGCACCCAGATTTTGTCGTACCCTAATTTGGCAAAATAGTCATATTGGAGAATACGATCATCCCCTAATAATTGAGTAAACCCTTTATCTGTGGAGATGATATATGACTTCACATCCCGGTTTGCAGCTTTGACAGCTAAAGTTGCAATAAGGTCATCCGCTTCCCAGCCATTTATTCTTAAACAAGGCAAATGATTAAACCGAAATACCTTAGCAAACTCGGGTAAGGCGTTAAGCAGCGCATCATCCATTGGAACACGCCCTAACTTATACTCAGGATAAACTCTATGACGCCAAGTTTTACCATTTGAGTCAAACACAACCACAGCATAAGAAGGAGAAAACTGGTGAGTCAGTTTCGCCAAGGCTTCGACTGCAATACTTTGCGTTCGCTCAATTCGACGATCTAAATCTTTTTCAGACTCTAGCGCCGCATAAAGTCGTCGAATCAAATTCAATCCGTCAATAATGAGTAATTTTTTATCCACATCAAAACCTTATTTTTGCTACATTGCTTTACGTTTAATTAAAAAGATTAGGGTAACATCATATAAGTTTCACCACGACAACTTGTAAAACATGACTACCAACAAAAAGGACTCTGTTATGAAAAAACAACCGACTTATTTATGCCTTAGTATTCTATTAGGCATAACGAACCAAACTGCTTTTGCAACACCTATTAATGCGGTTATTGGACTGGACAACAGTCAAGTTGTAGAAAATAGTTCAGAGCTGAGCCTAACGCCAAATACAGGAACACTTTTACCACTACAAGAGAGTTTCGCACCGATAACCCACTTACAAAATAACCACGATACGAATTGGTTTGATCAAATAAACCATAAAGTCAGAGTTGAGCATAAACTACGAGACTTAAACTATACCGGCACGCTAACAAAAATAGAGCAAGACTCACGCTCTTTTGTCCTTAGCAGTAAAGACTATTCAACCAAATTGCCCATGGATGACTTCTATCTAATTCCATTAGAAACCCCAAACATGGAAAACAAAATTCCAGCTACCGATACCAACAGCGAGAATACACCTCCAACTTATAAAGTCAGCTATCAGACAAACCAACTTTCGTGGACTCCTCAGCTCAGCTTGATCATAGATGATGATAAGGTCAGCATTTCTCAACAAGCACTTATTCACAATAACTCAAGCTCTATAGTCCAAATACAAGACAGCCTTTTACATTATTCAAGAACTACAGCGCCACGACTGTTTAAAACAGAGCGTTCGTCATTGGCTATGAGCGCTGATCGTCCAGACGTAAACTATCAAGACAATGAGATAAGCTATACCCTTGGAGGCACGCTTTCTATTTCCCCTTATTCAAATACATTAATCCCCTTACCTAGCAGCGACACAAAAATAGAAAAGCATATCCACCAAGCCAAACTGTACACTTATGGCGGTAATTCAGGAAAAATAGAATTAAACTTTTATAATAACCTACGCTTTACCTTACAAAAAAATGGCATTCCAGGTGAATACAAAACCTTTTGGAAAAGAGGTGAGTTACTTATCCCTGGCAATACGGTCCACTTAAATACCATTCGTAAAGGCAACTCAATCGATGTCATAACCAACAAAAGTCAAGATATTACTGGTTACCTCTCTTTAGTAAGCGCTTCTTCTCAAAAACTGCCTAGTACTCAAGTTTGGAAGGCAACCATTATTAACCATTCAAACACCCCCCAAGCATTTTCTGTAGAACAAAACACGAATGGCATAGTTGAAGTATTAGAAGGTAAGGACTCAGCTCAAATTCAGGCGAATAGCTTAATTATTTCAGGCAATATTAAGGCGAACTCGAAAAAAACCATCACTTATAAAATAGACGTAAAAAGCTAATATTCATCAATGTGAAAAATTAAATGCTAAAAAGCAGTACGGCTTGCATTAATTTTTCACATTAAAAGTCTATTTAAAATATTTCGTTATGATATGGTCAAGAGTCATAATAGATATAGCAATATAAGCACTGCCACAAGATAAAAACTTAAGGTACTATTATAACTATATTTCATAATACGAGCCCACAGAGATCTATGAAAAAGCATATTATACCCTCACTTATTGCCGCGGCTGTGTTAAGTAGCACAACTGCTCACGCTGAAAGCATTTACGAAGTATACAAACTTGCCCAACAACATGACCCAAGTTTAAGAGCTGCTGCTGCCACTTATCAGGCACAAAAAGAAGGTGTAACGGTTACCAAAGGCAACCTATACCCAAATATCACTTTTAACGGCAATCTTGGTTACGATAAAACCGATACTGACGCTAACAACTTTGACAGCACCTCCAATACGTTAGCCTTACAGTTGAACTATCCTATTTATTCGCCTGCTCTAGGCTACGCCGTTGACTCTGTAGAACTGAGCTCAAAAAGTGCTGGTATTAGTTATACGAATGCAGCAGAAGACCTCGCATTGAAGACACTAACTGAATACTTCAATTTGTTAATTGCGCAATCAACACTGCAAACAACCGAAGCATTAGTAAAAAGCACAGCCAGCCAGCTAGACCGAGCCAAAAAACAATACGAAGTGGGCCTAGCCTCCATTACGGACCTACAAGATGCTCAAGCCGAATATGACTCTGTTCGAGTAACCGAGCTAAGCGCTCGTTCCAGTGTATCTTATGCTCAAAAAGCTTTGTACCAAAGAACAGGACAAGAGATAAAGAGCATTCCCCAACTAGCTAAAGACTATCCAATCCGTCTAGATCCAAATATGTCAGTTGATTCTTTGATTGCTAAAGCTCGTCTAGATAACAAAGAACTGCAAATTCTGAACCTTTCAGTAGAAAGCGCAGAAAACAACGTTAATATCCAAAAGGCCAATGGTCGTACCCCGACGGTTTCAATCACAGGTTCGTTATCAAGAAAAGATACCGATTATAGCAGTGGCGCGCCGGCTTCTATGCGTGACGGTGTAACCAATAATGCGTCTGTCGCATTGGGAGTGAGTATTCCTTTATACAGTGGTGGAGCAATTAACGCATCCGTTCGTCAAGCTACATCACAAGCTGAGTCAGCTACAGAACAAAGAGCCAGTTCACTACAAGCAATTGAACTGAATATTCGCAGCCTATATCTTGACTTACAAACGGCCGTTGCACAGATTGATGCTCAACAGCAATTGATTCGCTCTCGAACAAGTGCTTTAGAAGCAACAAAAGCGGGCTATGATGTTGGTACTCGTAACCTTGTCGAGCTATTAGATGCACAATCTAACCTCTTCAACGCACAAAATACCTACGAGCAATATCGCTATAACTTTGTTTTGAAAAAACTAAACCTATTAGAAGCTACAGGCGATCTTACCGAAGACAAGATCAAAGAGTTGGACAAATGGTTAGTTGCTAAAAATTAATTGTAAATATGAATTATTAGCCATAAAAACCGTAAAATCATGTTTTACGGTTTTTATGTGCTTGACGTTTAATCAAACCATCATCAGGTTAACGAGCGATTAATTTTTCTCTTTGAGTAAATCGAACTAACACTTTATATAATCCATAAGCATCTCGGCTACCTGCCAACTCACGAATAGAATGCATACCAAAAGTCGGTAAACCTATATCAATC
This sequence comes from Marinomonas sp. CT5, assembly GCF_018336975.1. Classification (NCBI taxonomy): domain Bacteria; kingdom Pseudomonadati; phylum Pseudomonadota; class Gammaproteobacteria; order Oceanospirillales; family Oceanospirillaceae; genus Marinomonas; species Marinomonas sp. CT5. The sequence continues at coordinate 2,902,915 of NZ_CP025572.1, forward strand.
GTTGGAACACCAATTTCACCGGAAGTTATAGGGCCAATCGTACTACCACATGCCATATCACTTCGCACCACAAAACATTGCACTTCATAATTCTCTTGTGCCGCTAAGTCACGATAAATACCTGCCGTCTCACTATTGGTTGCATAACGCTGATTAGCATTTACTTTGATAACGGCCCCTTTATTAATCGAAGGTGCATGCAACTTATCATGTTTATGTGCATAGTTAGGGTGCAGAGCATGCGCATTGTCTGCAGAGACCAACATAGAACGCTGAATGGATTGAACATACTGCTCAGGATTTGGCGTTAAACGATGTAAAACATCCTCTAAAAACGGCCCATTTGCACCACAAGCGGATAAACTTCCAATCTCTTCATGATCGGTACAGATAAGTAAACTTGGACGCTGATGATCGTCATTCAGTAAAGCTTGCAAGCCTACAAAGCAACTTAACAAATTATCTAAACGTGCAGAACAAATATACTCTTTGTGCAGACCGACTAAAGCGGCGGCTTGCGTATCGTATAAACTCAGCTCAAAATCCAGGATAGTATCAATAGACAAATCCGCATATTGCTTTTGCAATTGTGTTTTTAAAAGCTCATGCAGATCAAACTCATTTTCAGCACCACACAAAATTGGCAAAATCTCTTCTTGTGGATTAACCGAAAAACCTTCATTGGCTTGTCGGTTCAAATGAATGGCCAAATTAGGAACGACAGCAATTGGACCTTTAAAATCCACCAAGCGACTAACAATATCACCAGCCTGAGTTTTTAACGTAATACGACCAGCAATGGATAGATCCCTATCCAACCAAGTATGCAACAAAACACCGCCGTATACTTCAACACCCAGCTGATGATATCCAAATCGATCCACTTGAGCGTTAGGCTTAAGCTTCAAGCAAGGGCTATCAGTGTGAGCGCCAATCATACGCCAACCTGATTGACTGATATTAAGTTGTGGCGTTGTAAACGCGATCAGTGAAGATTCATTACGGGTGACAAAGTACTTCCCCCCCTCTTTAATTGACCAATCATCAGCTTCCGATAATTCCGTGAAACCTTCAGCAATTAAAGCACTACGCATACTCGCAGTAGCATGAAATGGTGTTGGTGACGACTGAAGAAATGACAGTAAAGAGTCATTAAAATTTGAGAATTCCATAATACCCTATGAGCAAAATGCTTTAAAAAAGTGACTTTTTAACACTTAGGCTAGCCTTACAGCCCAGTGTCTAATATGATTTTAACATTGACGTATAAAATAGACAGAGAGAGCCCATACCGGATGAACTATAAACGCCTTTTGCTTTGCCTTTTAACCGGCTATACCCTTGCCTCGACTTCTGCGTCCGCATATCAAGAGCTGCAGCCTCCACATGAATATGACAAAGTATCAAAAGAGCTCGTGGAGATGCTGGAAGCGATCCATTATAACAGACCCCACATTGATGATGCTATTTCAGAAAAAGCGTTTGATTATTACATTGATTCATTGGACCCAAGTAAAAGTTTTTTTCTAAAAAGTGATATTGATAAACTAAGCCAATACAAAGACAGTTTTGATGACGCCTTGAGAAACGGTGATACACAAGTCGCTTATACCATTTACAACCTATTTCTAGAGCGTTTAGAAAAACGACTAACTAGTCTGCAGTCGAAATTACCTGAAATGGTTAAAGGCTTTAATTTTGAACTCGACGAATCCTTTAACGCTGACCCAGAAGCTCGAAAATGGGCAACAACAGAGGCGGAACTAGATGACTATTGGCGAAAACGCCTAAAAAACCGCGCACTTACACTTAAACTCAATGGAGAAAACCAAGATAAAATCATCTCCATCCTTGAAAAGCGTTACAAAAATCAACTGAAACAAGTCGATCAAACCAATGCCACTGACGTTTTTCAAACTTTTGCGAACTCTGTTACCGCAGCGCTAGATCCTCATACTACGTACTTCGCACCAAGAGCCTCAGAAGCCTTTAATATCAATATGAGTCTTTCTTTGGAAGGGATTGGCGCCGTATTACAAATGGACGACGATTACACAAAAGTCGTCCGCTTAATTCCCGGTGGGCCTGCTGCGACACAAAGCGATTTATCACCTAACGACCGAATCATTGCCGTAGGACAAGAAGGCAAACCTATGATCGACGTGGTTGGAATGCGCCTTGATGACGTAGTCGATATGATCCGTGGCGAACGTGACACAACAGTGAAGCTTGAAATTGCGCCTAGCAAAGGAGACACACAAGCCAGTAAGACCATCAGCATCGTGCGCAAAAAGGTCAAATTGGAAGATCAATCAGCGAAAAAAGAAATCGTTGAAATCGAACGTGACGGTGAAAAATACAAAGTTGGCGTTATTACCTTGCCAACCTTTTATTCTGACTTCGCGGCCATCCAAGCAGGCGAAAAAAACTATAAAAGCTCGACCAGAGACACTAAAAAACTTATTGAAGAACTTCGTAAAGAAGACATCTCAGCGCTAATCCTTGATTTACGAAACAACGGTGGCGGCTCACTACAAGAAGCGAACGCCCTAGCGGGTTTATTTATTCCTTCTGGACCGACAGTTCAAATACGTGATCAAAGTGGGCGTGTAACACCTCTAGGAGACTTAGACAAATCCATTGCTTATAGTGGACCTATGGCCGTTCTAGTAAATCGCATGAGCGCATCCGCTTCAGAAATCGTTGCTGGAGCTTTACAAGATTACGGGCGAGCCTTAATTCTAGGTAACCAGACCTTTGGCAAAGGCACAGTGCAGGTATTGCAAGACTTGGACAAAGGCCAATTAAAAGTAACTCAGGCAAAATTTTATCGAATTTCTGGTGAAAGCACGCAACACAAAGGAGTCATGCCAGACATTATTTTCCCTTCGCTAATTGATAAAAAAGCAATAGGAGAAAGCGCACTAAAAAATCCATTACCTTGGGACAAAATCCATGAAACTCGCTACCCAATTTATTGGAACATGCCTGCGTATTTGCCGATTTTGGAACCTCGTCATGAAGCTAGGATGGCAAAAGACCCTAATTTCATTGCGATTAATGAGCAAATTGCCGAGTTCAAAAAGCAAGAGTACATGTATAGAAACATTTCGCTTAATGAAAAAACTCGCATCAAACAACGAGAAGAAAATAAAGCCAACGACCTTAAACGCGAAAATGAACGTCGCAAAGCGCTCGGTCTTGACCTACTTACTTCAGTAGAAGATATCAAACCCGTTGAAGAAGATACTTACGCTAAAGAGGCGTCAGAAATTCTTCTTGATTTCATTGCTACGAATCAAATGGCGCAAGCACAAGCTAAAAAGAAAACAGCGCAAAATTAAAAGTACAATGTAGAGAACGAAAAACACCGATAGATTGTTTTTCGTTCTCATTTTGTATGCTCTATATAACCCCTTAATTCAAACGAACTTTACACCATGGCAAAAGCGTCATCCGATCGGAATACAATCGACCTCTTTGGCAAATCACCAGGCCGCCCTAGAACGCAACCCCTTACCCGCAAAGATCAGCTAAAACTCAACAAACGAGCACAACGCGAAAAGGCAAAAGCTCAAGGCCTAAAACGCTTAGAACTCGTCGTTGAACAAGACATTATCAATAAACTCGATCAGCTCTGTGAAATAAGCGGATTAAAACGCGCTGAATGGTTAACCCAACAAATAAACAAAAGCATAGAGAAGCCGAAAAACACAAGACCCAAAAAATAAGGTCATTCCCGATATTCATTTGCTATACTCTTCAGCCAAATTCATTAGCGAGCGAACAAACAGACTCAATATGGCCAAACTGTACTTTTACTACTCGGCAATGAACGCAGGAAAATCTACCGTTCTATTGCAATCCGCTCATAACTATCAAGAGCGAGGCATGCGAGTATTGCTTCTTACAGCATCAATAGATAATAGATTTGAAACAGGGCATATTGCCTCTCGAATTGGCATTTCCGCTGAAGCCAGTCTGTTTGATAAAAACACAAATATCGCGACCTTGATAAAAGAAGAAAATCAACAAGAAGCCTTAAACTGTATACTTATTGATGAAGCACAATTTCTAACCAAAGAACAAGTGTACGACCTTTCAGAAATTGTTGATAAATTGCATATCCCTGTTTTAGCCTTTGGCATTCGTACTGACTTTCAAGGTGAACTCTTTGAAGGAAGTAAAGCGCTACTTGCTTGGTCAGATAAGCTTATCGAGCTAAAAACCGTCTGTCATTGTGGCAGCAAAGCGACTATGGTCATTCGACTTAATGCACAAGGAATTCCCGTTAAAGAAGGCGCACAAGTAGAAATAGGCGGCAATGACCGCTACTTGTCCGTTTGCCGAAGACACTTTAAAGAAGCCGTGAGAGATTAATTATGTGGTTCAAAAATGCCCAGATTTTCCAATTAAAAGACACCGAATCACTAGATACCAATGAATTAATTGACAAAATCCCTGAATTCCCTTTGAAGGAATGTGGTTCACAGGAAGAGTTCTCTTTTGGCTGGTTACCACTTATTCGTAATAGCGAACAATGGAGTCTTGCTAACGGTCGCTGTTTATTATTCCGTGCTGGCAAGGAAGAAAAAGTGCTGCCTTCTGCCGTTGTCCGTGAAGAACTTGAAGCCAAAGTAGCTGAAATAGAATTAATTGAAGGCCGTAAAGTGGGTCGGAAAGAAAAATCCGACATGAAAGACGAATTAGTTTTCACCCTTCGTCCAAAAGCTTTTTCTAAACGCACTGACATCTGGGCTTACATTGATCTAGAAGCAAAAATTCTAGTTCTCAACAGCACCAATGCCAGTATGACTGAGCAATTATTCAAACATTTGCAAACCACTTTGGGCAGCTTCCCAATGACACCTTTGCAAGCACAAGTCTCCCCTTCTTCTTTAATGACAGATTGGTTAACAAAAAACGAAGTCCCAGCGAGCTTAGAAACTGGTGATGAATGCGAAATACAAGATGCCTCTGAAGACAAAGCCACCATACGGTTTAAGTCATTAGAGCCATTATCTGAGGATGTGACACGCCATTTAGAACAAGGGATGGCGGTGAAAAATCTAGGATTGCGTTGGGCAGACAAACTCAGCTTTGTATTACACGATGATCTGACATTACGCAAAATCAAATTTGATGACGCGCTAAAAGAAGCGGCCTTTAATGACTCCCAAGGCGGTGGTTTGTCTGACATGGATGCCAATTTCTCACTAATGTCATTGACGATGAGAGAGTTCTTTGCTTCATATCGTTTGTGGTTTGAAATTAATTAATCATTCTCTTCCAAGCTTTTCCACAGATATCGTGGATAAGCTTGGGGAGAACATTGGGTAAGCGAGATAACATGGCGCTCCTGTAAATTTCAGCCAAAAACGAATGATTCACCTAAGACCCATTAACCTTTATTAGCAAGAAAAAACGATACTAATTTCAATTTATTTCACTATAAAATCTGCACTCTTAATAAAAATTTAAGACAACGTTATTAAGATAGATTATGTTAAGAAAAACCAACTCTTTTCCGACTTTATAGCAGGCTCACCCATTTCATGACCGATCAAATTCAAGAACAAAATATAGCAAAGCGAGTCACTCTCGTTGGCGCCATTTGGGATGCGTTATTAGGCTTAGCAAAAATAGTGGCCGGATATTTTTCTCAATCCCAAGCTTTGATAGCAGATGGCATTCACTCTTTATCCGATTTGGTCACAGACGTATTTGTTTACTTTGCCTCAGCCAACTCTCGCCAAGGTCCTGACGAAAACCACCCTTACGGACACCTTCGCTTTGAAACATTAACCACCGTCTTTCTGGGCATTGTACTTATTGTGGTTGCGCTGGGTATTGCCTATGAATCCATTAGTGCGGATTCCTCCCGAGCGGAATTTACTTGGTACGGTCTTGCTGCTCTCATTACAACCATCTTAGTTAAAGAAGCCATTTTCCATTACACCAAAAAAGCCGGTGATAAAATTGGTAGCAAAATGCTGATTGCCAATGCTTGGCACAGTAGAAGCGATGCACTTTCGTCGGTTGCCGTGCTCATTGGATTATTTGGTGTTTACTTCGGTTATGGCTGGGCCGATATGGTAGCCTCTATCGTCGTAGCCTTGTTAATCGGCAAAATGGCTGTCAGCATGGTATGGGAGAACTTAGCTGAGCTTGTGGATACCGCACCAGATCCTAAATTGATTGAACAAATTAAAGAAACCGCCAACAGTCTAAAACACGTAATGGCCCCCCACGATGTCAGAGCAAGATCCATGGCTGGGAAAATCTACCTAGATATGCACATTCATGTTCCAAGCCACGCCAGCGTAAGTGAAGGTCATTATCTTGGTGATTTGGTGGCCTACACGATCAAAAAAGCTCATTCACAAGTAGAAGATGTCATGGTCCACATAGACACAGACGAAAAAATTCAAACCGAGAGCTTTCTCCATGAATCCGGCAAACCACCGCATTTAAAACTGCCTGCTCGCCACCAAATATTGGCCGATCTAGGATTCTTATTACGCCAGCATACTGGCTATGTGGATATTCCCAACTCCCGTTTGCATTATTTAAACAATCAACTTGATATTGAAATTATTGCCAAGTCTGAGAAGGTTCCCGAAGGTATGAATCCGCAAGAGCTCACCCAGAGAATCCTTCAAGAACTGCAAACAGCTAATTACATAAATAAAGCCACTGTAATGTGGGTCTTTGCAGAGTAATGTACCAAATCATTGAAGGTCTGCTTACTCAGACCTTCAACACTCTCTGCCATTAATCCTTTGCTTGATCGGTAATAGCGTCATCATTTAAATACCCGGCTGGCAGTGACTTGCTCGTCTTCGCTCCCATCAACTTAAGCTTTTCTGCTCTTGCCAATAAGTTGCCTCGCCCTGCCGTGAGTTTTTTCAAAGCTGCATCATGGGTACGACTCACGGCATCAAGCTTACTGCCAATGTCATCCATGTCTTGAACAAAACCAGAAAACTTGTCGTACATGGCGCCAGCCTGTCGAGCGATTTCGATGGCATTTTGACTCTGCTTTTCATTACGCCAAATATTTTGGATCGTACGCAATGTCGCCAACAAATTAGACGGTCCGACAATAATAATATTGTGCTCGAAAGCTTCACTAAATAATCCATTATCGCCTTGTAACGCCAGACCAAAGGCCGCTTCAATAGGAATAAACAGAAGCACAAAATCCAATGAAGTAACCCCAGGCAAATCATGGTACGACTTAGCACTTAGCTCTTTCATATGTCGTCGAACCGCATCCAAATGCTGCTTTAGTGCTCGACTTCGATCTTCTTCGGTTTCGGCTTCCATGTAGGCCAAATAGCTGATTAGCACCATTTTTGAGTCGACAATGATCTGTTTGCCTTCAGGTAAATGAATCACCACATCAGGCTGTAAACGTCGCCCTTCTTCCGTTTGATATGAGGCCTGTGTTTCGTATTCGCGCCCTTTTTCTAATCCCGAACGCTCTAATATTCGCTCTAGAATGACTTCACCCCAACCACCTTGCAGCTTATTTTGGCCTTTTAGGGCATGGGTAAGACTTACCGCATCATCACTGATCTTCTGATTAAGCTGTTGTAATCCTTTAATCTCTTTTACCAAAGAAAAGCGTTCTCGGGCTTCTTCTTGATAGCTCTTTTCAACACTTTCTTGAAATTTTTGAATTTGCGAACCGAGCGGCGTTAACAAAGAGCCTAACTGGCGCTCATTTTCTTTTGCTAACTGCTGACCTTGCTGACTCATGATCTCCTGAGCCATTTGCTTAAACTCAGTTTCATTTTGCCTTTTTTGCTCTCGATAAAAGGCTTCTTTCTCCTGCCACACACTTTGAGCGGCACCAAACTGTTGCTCCAAAGTTAAAGACTCTTTCTCTAAATAATGAATTTGATCCTTCGCCTGCTCTAAAAGACGCTGTAATTCCTCATTTTGTTGCTGCATTTTTTCCTGTGTGTGCTGCCACTGACGGCGCATAGCCTGTACAATACCACCAGCAATACCAGATAGAAGAATCGCGCCGATACAAAAGCCCGATAACACCCAAACTGATTGCGAAAGCCAATCTGTCATATGAAATAAAACTCGCTATATAAAATGTCTATTTTTAACAAAGTGAGGTCTTGGCATGACGTCGCGAATAAAGACAATACGAGTCTATTTTTGAATACTGAATTGGCGTTTGCGCCACTCATGCTAAGGTCTCGATAAGTTTACATGGATTACTACCTAAGCCCAACACACACGCAACGCTTTGATCTAGAAATAAAAAACAGTCAGTTCATTACGACCGTTGCTCGAACCAATGGTCGTGATGCCGCCAAAACTTTTATTGAAGAGATACGTCAGCGTTACCCAGATGCCAACCATCATTGTTGGGCCTTTATTGCAGGCATGCCTAACAACGCCCATTTATGGGATCAAAGTGATGATGGTGAGCCAAAAGGAACGGCGGGAAAACCCATGCTAAATGTGTTGCAACACTCCGACTTTGGCGAAACCACGGTCGTCGTTACACGTTACTTTGGTGGTGTAAAGCTGGGAGCAGGCGGTTTAGTAAGAGCTTATAGCCAAGCTGTGCAGGAAGCACTTTCGCAAACAGAATATGAAAATATCTATCCACGTCGCCCTGTTCAGTTAAAAATCGCCTACCCTTTACTTGGCAAGGTTGAATATTGGCTTGAGCAGAGCGATATAGAGATAACGAACAAAACATACAGTGACAGCATTGTCATTGACCTTGCTGTGATTGAACGTACTTGGCCCGATCATAAATCTACATTGAATGATTTATGCCAAGGCAGCTTAACTTTAATTGAACCGGACAACGAATAACTATGTACCAAACTGGACAAAGATGGAGTAGCCGCAACGAGCCAGACCTCGGTGTAGGCATGATAGTAGACACACAAAATAAGTCTTTTACATTGCACTTCCCTGACGCGGAAGCAGAACGCCAATACTCGAATGACCAGACCAGCCTTGTCCGTCGCACCTTAACCGTCGGCGACCAATTGCATTTTCAAGATGAAACCTTCACCGTCTTGGAAGTCGAAGAAATTGATGACTTAATCGAATACCGCATCAGTGATGATGACGACTGGTTAGAAGAGTCCATCATTCAATTTCCACGAAACGATAAAAACGAGCTTGATTCATTACTTGCCCTGTCCCCTGCTCGCCGAATGTGGTTCGACTTACGTCGTCACACTCTTGAGCACCAGGCCGCTAATGCCGCCTCTCCGGTACGGGGCTTGATGGGCTTAAAAGCTGAACTACTGCCGCATCAGATTTATCTCGCGCACGATATCGCCAACCGTCCAAAAGCACGCGCGCTCTTGTGTGATGAAGTCGGGATGGGGAAAACCCTAGAAGCGGGCTTGATCTTGCATCAGCGCCTATTAAATGGCCTATGTAAACGCGTTCTGATTTTGACACCAACCAACTTACAACATCAATGGTTGATCGAAATGCTCCGCCGTTTTCATCAGCCATTTTCGCTTATCAACGAGTCTGTCTATGAAGACTTTATGGACGGTGATGACAATCCATTCGAACAACAGCCATTCGCGATAGCCCCAATTGACTGGGCAAGCCAACACCCGAAAGCGACCCAGCATATGCTGGACGCCGAGTGGGACATGGTTATTGTCGACGAAGCACACCATCTAGCTTGGCACCCAGAAACGCCAAGTATTGGCTACCAAGTTGTTGCTCGTCTCGCTGCGAAAACAGAGTCACTGTTGCTATTAAGTGCGACGCCGGAACAAACCGGTGAACGTGAGCACTTCTCTCGCCTTCAGCTTTTGGATGCGGATCACTACCATGACTTTGATCATTACCTAGCTCAGCAGCAAGAGTTTAAAAAAGCCGCTGAACTGGCAGAATCCTTACTGCCGTTTACCCAAGATAATCACACCGAAACGGCCCTCGATTGGAACGGGGCATTCGGCTCGTACCTACAAGAAGTCAGTGCAAAAGATTGGTACCAAGATCTTTCCACTCAATCTGGAGCACAACAAACGGAAGCCGCCAAAGAAGCCATTAGCTGGTTAATCGACCGTCATGGTACTGGTCGTGAAATGTTCCGTAATACTCGTGCTGCAGTGGGCGGTTTCCCTGACCGTTATCTACATTCATACCCACTAGAAAACAACGAGCATTTCGAATCCGCCAACCATCACGTCCAGCCTGAAACCGAAGTAGCGGATGGCTTGTGGGAAAAAGACCCTCGTTGGAACTGGTTAAAAGAATTCTTAGAATGCCAAGCCGATAAAGTATTGGTTATTTGTCACACCGCCGACATGGCGCAATGGCTAAACGATCAACTGACCTTTGCTGGCTTCCAAAGCGCCGATTTTCATGAGCAAATGCCACTGATTCATCGTGATCGTGCTGCCGCTTATTTTGCGGACGAAGATGGCGCGCAAATTCTTGTGTGTTCTGAGATCGGCAGTGAAGGCCGTAACTTCCAATTCAGCCATCACCTTGTCATGTATGATTTGCCAGAACATCCAGATCTACTAGAACAGCGCATTGGTCGTCTTGATCGCCTTGGGCAACTCAACGACGTACAAATCCATGTGCCATACATCAAAGACAGTGTTCAAGAACGCTTATTCCACTGGTATCACCACGCCCTAAATGCCTTCTGCCGCACAACCGGTTCTGGCGATAAAGTAGAGGAAGCTTTCAAAGACAGTCTACACGCCTACTTACACGGCCAAGATGACGATACTGACTTATTAAAAGAAGCAAACATCTACCATGAAGCTTTGTTAAAGCAAATGGAAGAAGGCCGCAACCGCTTGTTAGAAATGAGCTCATGCCGCCCAGAGCAAGCTCGTGAACTCATTGCTCAAATTAATAATCAAGCAACCAAAGGTTTGCATCACTACATAGAACAAGTCACGCACGCGTTCAATATTTACGCAGACTGCATCAATGATGATCCAGATCGCGCTGCATGGTTTATCCGACCTTCAACAGACATGATGTTAGAGGCACTGCCGGGCATTGAGGAAGAAGGCAAAATGCTGATGTTGGATCGCCGTCAAGCCAGCCAACGTGAAGACGTCGCCTTTGCCACTTGGGAACACCCATTAATCACTATGTTAATGGACGAAGTGCAAGGTTTTGATTCAGGCAAACTGACTTCCGCCATCTTACCCATCGCCGCACTGCCAGAAGGCACGGTACTTGTGGAAAGTATGTTTGTCATTGAAGCCACGGCTCACCCACGTTTGAAATTGGCGCAATCTCTGCCAATGACCCCAATGTGGCAACTGTCTGACTCCAACGGCAAATTCCTCCATCAGCAATTTACCGCCGATAAATGGGCTGAAAAACTCAAAGGTGTGCCAAACCGTGTAGCAGAACAATGGGTAGCCGCTTTGCGCAAAAACCTCATTGAAGTTCTGCAAACTCACCAGCTAAATGCTCAAGACCAAGCTCGTCCGATCGTTCACGCAGCGAAAACGTCTTATCAACATCGTTGCCAAAACGAAATCGAGCGCTTAGTTGAATTAAAAGCATTTAACGACACCATTCGCGATGAAGACATTGAACGTCTTGAAACCAACATGCAAGAAGGTTTGGCTCGTATCGACGAACACCAAATCCGCTTGGACGCGATTCGTATCATACTCACCACTAAACCGGAATAGCATCCTGTGCAGGATACCGTACCGAACTTAGAGATATTGTACGAAGACGAATGGTTTGCCGTGATAAACAAACCTGCTAACTGCTTATCTGTGCCCGGCCGTGGCGCAGATAAGCTCGATTCTATCTTGCATCGAGCAGAATGCTTATTTGGTGAAGCCTTTGCCATACACAGACTGGACGAAGCCACATCGGGCTTAATCCTCGTGGCAAAAACCCACGAATGCCAAAAACGCATGTATGCGCACTTTCGTGAACGGGAAGTAAAAAAAGAATACCGCGCCTTGCTGCGCGGTCATCTTTTAGGAGAAAAAGGCGAAGTACGAAAACCACTGCGCTGCGACTGGCCTAACCGTCCAAGACAGATTATCTGTACTGACGAGTGGAGCAAAGACTCCATCACCTACTGGGAAAAAATGGCTTACGAGAACAATACGACTCGTGTTCGACTCGTGCCCTTTACCGGTCGCTCCCACCAACTTCGCGTCCACATGCAAAGCCTTGGGCACTCTATCATTGGCGATGAATTCTACGACCCAGAATTTCAGAACGATCCTAGATTATTGTTGCATGCCTATCGGCTGGAGTTTAGGCACCCTTTTACCAAAGCATGGGTAGCCTTTGTCGCGGCTTGTCCGTTTTAATAACAAATCCTTCTTTATTCCCTCCTCTGTCTTCCAAGGGAAAATCGGAGGATGGGGTTAATCCCTTCTTCAGGTTCCATTCAAACGCTTTGTATTCGTCAGCTTTTATTCTGCTCTTTAACTCAGGAAAATTGGAACGTTTAACTTTTGCTAACGCCTAAAAACCTCAACTCAGAAGATAAATTTCTCAGACACACAACTCTTCTTTTGTACCTGCTAATAAAAGCTGCTTCTTGGCTGTGATTTCGTATATCCCATAGGTCAATAGCGTGTTGTCTATTAAGCCAAAACGCTGATGTATTGCCAAAGGACGCCATTAGTCCTATTTCGATTGATTCGTTTAACACACCACGATTAATAAAGCGGCCCTTTGTTTCCACGATTGACAGCCATGATGTTAACATTCTCTCTTGTCACTACCATTATGAAGCTAAAAGACAAACAAGATGCTCTATGTAAAGTCATTTCTCACTATTTTTGCTCTCGTTACAGTGAGTCTAATGATTGATCGTTTTTTTGAATTTTTTAATATCCCTATTGTGACTTTAGACTTAATCTTCTTACCTGTTTCTGCATTTCTCATCTACTTTTCCGTAAAACCAAATCTTCTACGTGGAGGCTTTGTATCGGATAATATTATCAACTACTCCACAAAAAAGTTATGTCTTGCAGTACTCATTGTTTTATCGATTTTAGTGTTATCTTCCGTGTTAATGTATATTGGCTTTAATGAGCCATTATTATTAATGGATGGAAATAGAGGTAAGCTCCATGGCTATTCCTTACTCTTTTTAGGCTTAGCTTTATTTACTCTCTTCTCACGTTTTGGGTATCTTGCTTTATACAAACGCTACAATTCAAAAAAACGAACTTAAAAGGAATCTTCTTAAAGGACGAAAGACATGTACTACATTAAAGTGCTACTTATCATTTTCACATTCGCGATAGTAATTACTATAATAGGCACTGCGGTTGATTGGTTTCTCGCTCTTTTTGACATTCCAATTGTCGCGATGGATGTTCTCTCAACCTCCTTCTTCCTTTTTGTTATTTATGTCTTACCTAAATTAAAATTAGAAAAATACATAGACAACCATGTAATGTACTTTTCGCCATTTAGATTCATTGGCTTTATCATGTTCACTGTGTTCTTCTGCGTAATCGGTGGCGTTTGTGCCTTTCTGGGTTTAATTGATCCTTTACATTTAACTCAAGGTCGTGGGGGAAGTGGATTACATGGTTACTCGATGGCTATTTTGGGCATCGCCATTTTTTTGCTCAGCGCCAAGCTTTTATACTTTGCCATTATCAAACGTTGGAAGTTGAAACACAATAAAATTGACTAAGCTTAAAAAAGTAGATTATTTATCCAACAAATAGAGGAAGGATATTTTATATGACCAACTTCAGAGTGACATTATTTTTAATCGCTCTTATTTTTATATATATTTGCATAGACTATTTTTTTAAATATTTAGGCATTCCAATTGTTACAATGGATCTGATATTTGCATGCACTTCTATTTTTATCATTTATTTTTCATTAAACCCTAGATTCAAAAGCAGTGATTTTGTTGCAGACAAAGTAATATATTACTCGGCGGCAAGGTTATCACTCTCTTTATTATTCGCTTTTATTTTTTTAATCATCTCAGCCATTCTTATATACATTGGCCTTCAAAATCCATTATCACTGCTCGATGGTTATAGAGGGAAAATTCACTTTTACTCTTTATCCATTTTTGGCTTAGCCATATCCATTTTTCTCTTGCGATTTATCTATCTTGTTCTTTCCAAACGCCAAAAAGCAAAACAATGACATTAAAAACCATAACTCTATTAAAGGCATAAGTAACATGTTCTATGCAAAAGCATTATTGGCTATTTTTATTTTGGCAGCAGCAGATGCACTAAGCGACAATATTTTTATGCACTTTGGCATCCCCATTGTCTCCGAAGACATTATTTTCACACTTGGGTCTATCTTAGCTATTCATTGTTGGTTTAGAGTAAAACTAGGAGTACGAATGGGTGACTCTTTTGTCCACCTTTCTTTCCTTAAGTACATTGGTTCTATTATGACAACACTGCTCTGTTGCCTATTAGGAATGGGGTTCATCTATTACGGTTTTAAGTACCCTTTTACGCTCATGGAAGGCTACCGCGGCAGAGGGCACGGCTACTCAATGGCGGCTTTTGGTGTCGCTACACTTTTATTTAGTATGACTCTTTTATATTTTACAGTAGCTAAACGCTGGCATATCAAAAACAAAAAAGTTAGCTGATTACTTTTAAACCCTTCCTAAGTAATGCATTATATTTTTCAGTCAAAGTAAGTAGGTGGAACATTATGGCGGAAGTGAATTTAAGATGCGCTTGCGGAACCGTTCAAGGAAAAATCTCTTCTAGCAGCTCAAAAATTGGCACTCGGATTATTTGTTGCTGCAACGACTGCCAAGCATTTGCGTATTTTTTAAGGCAAAAGGAAAATATATTAGACCAGTATGGCGGAACCGATATCTTTCAAATTCCTATGTCATTTCTTACGATTACAGAAGGAAAATCGCAGATTGCCTGTGTAAGACTTAGCTCTAAAGGCTTATATCGTTGGCACACAAGTTGTTGCAACACACCTATTGGCAATACTTTTGGGGGTGGCGGTTCTTTTATTGGGGTGATTCATAACTTTATGGATAACACTGAAACACGAGATGCAGATCTGGGAAAAAGTAGAGGATACGTGTTTAGTCAGTTTGCAACACCCCCTGTTCCCCAGCCCCTAAAAGCCTCCTCTATCAAGATTAATTTTCGAATGGTGACAAAAATTCTTACGTGGAAACTCAAAGGTTTCAGCAAGCCTTCGGCATTTTTCAATAACATAGGCGAGCCTATTTGCGAACCTCAAGTCCTAGAAAAAAAGCATCCGAAGATTTAGCCTACAAGAAGTATTTTTTCCATACTTGATTTGCGGCTTGATGCAGCAAGCTATGTCGCCACGCGACTTTATCCTCTTGCCTGTCGTATCCGCCACCAATAACACAAGCGGTGGGAAGCTTCAGGTTAACGCAGGTTTCTATCACGTAGCTATCTCGCTCTAGAATCCCTTGATCGGTAAGATTGACGTAACCAAGCCGATCATCTTGATGCACATCCACACCGGCATCATAAAAGATAAAATCAGGCTGATGTTCAGCCAATATAGCTGGCAAGGTATTTTTGAGAATAGACAAATACTCTTGATCGTTTGCCCCTTTCGGAATGGCGATATTGATGCCATCGGTTTGTTTATTTTGCGGGTAGTTCTCTTCGCAATGCCATGAAACCGGCACAATATCACTTCTGTCTTTAAAGAAGGCGATGGTGCCGTCCCCTTGGTGTACATCGCAATCTAAAATGAGGACTTTCTTAGCTCGACCCGATTCGATCATAGCGTGCGCTGCCACAGCCAAATCATTAAAAATACAAAAGCCAGAACCGTAAGAAGGGTGCGCATGGTGCGTACCACCCGCTAGATGACATGCCAGACCATGCTGTAAGGCCAGTTCACTCGTGAGCAATGTGCCTGACACCGCTCGCAACGTTCGCTCGACTAACCATTCAGACCAAGGTAAACCTATGTCTTTTTCTTCTTGTTTTGTGAGTTCACCACGAATGAAGCGTTGCACATACTTTTTTTGATGAGCAGACATCAGCAAGCTTAAAGACAAGGGTTCTGGAATGTATTCGTTTTCTGAGCTGAGAATACCCTGCTCCCGTAACGTTTTGGCTAACAGACCAAACTTCGCCATAGGAAATCGATGCCCTGCTGGAAATGGAATGCTGTAATGGGGATGAAACACCAGCGGCAATAAGTCAACTTTCATAAAACCAATAACTTAACTCTTTAAAAGAGTCTCATGCTAGCAAGTGTCGTATGCTTGGCGCTACTGTCTTTTGTTATTTGCTTTTTGCCACAAGCACTTTTCGGATGGCAGCATTGAAGGATTCAATAAGATGTGGTGGGAAACCTTTACCACTTTCAAAGTTCACCATTTGCACAGCACGCATGGCACTTTTGTTATATTCACTACCCGATTTGCCCCAGACGGTATCAATAAACATAACCGCCATGGATAAGATGAACGCCCCTTGAGGAATCAATGAGCCCACCAAACCTTCAGGAAAGCCTGTACCATCAAAGCGCTCTTTATGGGCTTTCACCATGTCGACCGCTTCGTCCCATCCCTGATGTTTAGAAAGCAGTTTAGCGCCAACTAATGGGTGATTTTGCTCAGCCTGAAACCTTGCGTCTTCATCTTCTTTGCATTTTAGAATGAGCGCCATGCCCATATTATGCATATAGGCGGCCGCACTTAACTGGACAGGATCAACTGGGCTTTTACATTCCACATTTATCAGCTGGCAAAGTTTGAGAATACGTTCACTACGTTCTGATGAATAACCCAATAGACGATTCAGTTTCTGACTAAAACCAATAAATTGTTCAATGTCATTCTTTTGCTCATCACTGTAATTTACTTTGACAATAAGCGGTGTCGCGGCAGGCTCCTTGATAACCTCTTCAGTGATCTGATTACATTGTCGCAATAAAGTTGAAGCCATTTCAGGCCGCTTGCTATCGTCTTCCTCAGCATAAATTGCATCTAAGCCTACCTGTAATTGATCTCGTATTGCGGCTTCTGCTACATGGGATTGGTAAATTTGCTGGAGTAAATCATAAACCTTCTCAACCACAACAATAATCAGTTCCCCGAGATAAGCATGATATTGAATGTATCCACCACGCATACCGTCAACTATTTCTTCTAGCTTATGAAGCACACCAACCAATGGATCAAGAAAGCAAACCGAGCAATTTCCCTTCAAACTATGTAAAGAGCGAAACAGTTTATCCAATTTATCAAAGGAGAAACCATCACTTTCAATGCTATTAACCGTCTCTTCAATTTCTTGTTGAGCTTCGACATAACACTCAAGTAGGTCATCCTTGAGTTCTTTTTCCAACGCTGAAAAGGCTTTACAGGCAAAGTGGCTCATTTTCTTCTTCCATAACAAAATTAACGACCTTGAGCATATTAGGTCTATTGAAAAGGTCGGCAATTTATAGCATCACTTCCTTATTGTAGTTAGAATAATTGTAATGGTGAACATATTGTATGTTTCATTGTGCAAATGAGGTATCCATGCAAAATTACTGGTTAATGAAATCAGAACCAGATGCGTTTTCTATAAGCGATCTAAAAAGGCTAAAACGCTCTCCTTGGGATGGTGTCAGAAACTATCAAGCTCGTAATTTCATGAAAGAAATGAGCGTAGGCGATTTAATATTTTTTTACCACTCCAGTTGTAAACCTGCCGGCATAGTTGGAATAGCCAGAGTTTGCAAAAGTGCTTACCCGGATCACACAAGTTGGGATAAAAACAGCGCCTATTATGATGAGAAATCAACCCCAGATAACCCACGCTGGTATATGGTAGATGTGGAGTTTGTAGAACAATGGTCGTCTACTTTGACACTCGCAGAATTAAAGCAAAACCCTGAATTGGCCGATATGCTATTAACTAAGAAAGGCAGCAGATTATCTATAATGCCTATTAGTCAAAATGAATGGGAATACATCAATACTATATTAAAAAAATATTAATGGGATTGTTATGAGTCAAGGACATCCGTGAAGTCAATATTGAGATGGATAATGCACAATGAATTGAATAATAAAATGATTATTTCAATCACTTTGTGGGCCGTCACTTTTTGGAGCTGTTTTTATAGCCCGATGGCTATTAGCCAAAGCCTATACTCTGCCGTGGTTGTTAATAGCTTAAAGGATTCAGATAACGACGGTGTGATTAATGCAAGAGATTTGTGTCCCGACACACCGAAGGACAGTGATATTGATAATGATGGCTGCCCAGTTACAGAACTCGAATATTTCAGCTTTAACTTTGACATTCAATTCCAAACCGCTAGCTATAAACTTAACCCCGAATTCCTTCCGCGGCTAAAAGCTCTGGTATTGTTTCTACAAAAGTCACCTAACACACTTATTCTTATTGAAGGCCATACCGATAATATCGGGGCAGAAAGTTTTAACCTTGCTCTATCCAAAAAACGCGCAGAAGCCATTGCGGATGCGCTCATTTCATCATTTAACATTTCGCCCGAACGGATAAAAACCTTCGGTTATGGACAAGAACGCCCTATTGCCTCAAACGATACTGAGACAGGTAGAAAGAAAAATCGTAGAGTCACAGGTGAAATTGTTACGCCCTTTCACTTTCAGCAAAAGCAAGAAGATGCGCAAGACAAAAACTCAATCAACCCAGTCTCCCACAGTAATAACAGTGAATTGATCATTCCTTTTAAACGAAATCATGTTGGTGTAAAAAACTCATACCAACCCTCACTACAGGGTCTTGGAGAAGCACTGCAAAACACTCCCGACACCTTAGCGATTATTGAAGGCTATACCGATAATTCTGGTAACAAAAACTACAACATACAACTTTCGTTAAAACGAGCTAAGAGAGTCGCACAACTACTTTCTTCAGAATTTGCTATTTCGCAGGATCGTTTAAAAGTCCTAGGCCATGGACCGAGTTTTCCAATTGCATCAAATGACTCCGCGCAAGGAAGAGTCCAAAATCGCAGAGTTAGTGCACAGGTCGTCCAAAAATTCAAAGCCAGTAAAGAGGTTATTCTACCTAAATGGACGATCTGGAGCGTAGACCAATTAGAACAACCCAAAGAAAAGAAGAATTAATGAAACTCACGCTCACGTTGCTTTAATGATACGGCATAATCAAAGTAATACTCCGCCACCAAACCAAAATAATCGAAATCATCTCCTGTTCTTAATATCACCCCAATACTCCCCATTCGCAGGTATTTTTCTGGCTGATAAAAGGTTTCTAACCTCCAACCAATATCATCTTTTCGGTAGTTTTCACGATACAAAGAAGCTCGTAAGTCATCATTCAAGTAATAACTGATCCCCAATCGAGAACTGGTAATGTTACTAAATGTTTTTTCCGTAGAAATCGCATGAGCCGTTAACGAAAATGACTCAAAAAAGGCGTCCGCTAGAAATTGTCCAATGACCTCTTTTTGCTTTTCTTGAGTTTCATCCATTGGCTCTAGCTCTGTTAACCCCAGTCCAAGCCCTAAACGACCAATATCGTTTTGAATAAACCAATTAGAAGAAAACTCAGATTGAGCAAAACTGTCTTTGTCTGAGCCAGTAATTAAATAATTACTATTAAGCAAGAGTTGAGTGGAAAGGTAATCATTAATTGGCATGTTCACTTTAAAATCAATGTTCAGTAAAGACTTTTCATTTAAAAGTCCATACCCCAAGCCAAAAGCAAAATTTGGCACATCACTGGAAGCTAACTCAATTTCCTGGGTGTCATCTTGCGATACATCACTATCAGCATAAAGGTTAGTACTCACAGCCAATGACAATAAAAAAACACGGAAAAATACGTTCAAAGCACACCCACGTTAAAATTTGAATTATCCCACTATTGTGACTGGTCTTTTGCAAAAGCTCCAGCAGCAAAATAGGCCACTATTTTGAGATTAAATGCAGGGAATTTAGAACAGCTATGGGATTCGGGAGCAAAGCCCAATATAATAGCCCCAAAGTCGATTAGACGAACTCATTTTTAGGTTAATACGTTACATGGCAAAAAAACTCTTTATCCAGACTCATGGCTGTCAAATGAACGAATACGATTCATCTCGTATGGCAGATTTACTTGGCGAAAGTCACGAAATGGAAATCACAGACAATGCAGAAGAAGCAGATGTTCTGCTGCTTAACACATGCTCTATTCGTGAGAAGGCACAAGATAAGGTCTATCACCAGTTAGGTCGCTGGAAGAAGTTAAAGCAAAAAAATCCGAACCTTGTTATCGGCGTGGGTGGTTGCGTAGCTAGCCAAGAAGGCGATGCTATTCGTAAACGAGCCAAACATGTCGACATGATTTTTGGTCCTCAAACACTGCACAAATTACCCGAGATGGTTAACGCGGCTGGAAAGCATATCCCGATTACGGATGTCACCTTCCCAGAGATTGAAAAATTCGATCATTTACCAGCCCCTCGTGTTGAGGGTGCAGAGGCGTTTGTTTCTATCATGGAAGGTTGCAGCAAATATTGTACTTTCTGTGTTGTACCTTATACCCGCGGTGAAGAAGTCAGTCGTCCTTTTGACAGCATCCTTAAAGAAGTTATTCAACTGGCCGAGCAAGGCGTACGTGAAATCCATTTATTGGGACAAAACGTCAACGCTTATCGTGGTGAAACGGCAGAAGGTGATGAAGCGGATCTTGCTGACATCATTCACGCCGTGGCGCAAATAGATGGTATTGAGCGTATTCGATTTACCACATCGCACCCAGTTGAATTCAGCGACAGCTTAATTGAAGCCTTCCGCAATGAACCTAAATTGGTCAGTCACTTGCACCTACCAGTCCAAAGCGGCGCCGATAACATTTTAAGTGCGATGAAACGTGGTCACGATCGTCAATATTACATTGATAAAATCAATCGAATTAAAGAAGCACGTCCAGGAATCAGTTTATCTTCTGATTTCATCATTGGCTTCCCCGGCGAAACAAATGACGACTTTGTCGATACTATGAATTTAATTCAAGAAATCGGCTTTGATCACTCTTTCAGTTTTGTATACAGTCAAAGACCTGGAACACCTGCATCCAACTTAGAAGATGATACGCCAGAAGATATCAAAAAAGAGCGTCTTGCGATTCTTCAACGTCGTATCAGCCAACAAGCCTACGATATTAGTTTATCTATGGTGGGCGAGGTTCAGCGTATATTGGTAAGTGGCTATTCGCCTCGAGACCCTGGGCAACTTCAAGGTCGAACAGAAAATAATCGGATCGTCAATTTCCGTGCGTTTGACCCTCAACTAATTGGTAAATTTGCAGATGTTGTTATTACTGATGCTTATCCTAATTCCCTATTAGGTGAACTGGTAAGCTCTGAACTCGACTCTGACTTTGTACTTCAATAATCAAAGGTAACTCTTGGAAACCACACAGACAACTCAACAAATCCGCTTAGTTCCTGCCGAAGCCGACGCTTTGGCTAGACTATGCGGTCAACTCGACGAAAACATCAAACTAATCGAAAAACGCCTTGGTGTTTCTATTAAATATCGTGCCGAGCTATTCGATATTTCTGGTGATGATTCAGAACACGTTGCAGCAACAAAAACGCTATTAGAGAACCTCTATCGCGAAGCGTTGGCGAATACGATTATCTCTCCAGAAACGCTTCACCTTTACTTGCAAGAATCAGCCATTGAATCTTTGACGAGCAGTAAAAGAGAAAAAGCGGATCAGCTGGTTATTAAAACTCGCAAAGCCTTTATCAAGCCTAAAGGCAAAAACCAACAAGGCTACGTAAAACAAATTCGTAAACACGATATCAACTTTGGTATTGGGCCTGCTGGTACGGGTAAAACTTACTTAGCCGTCGCGTGTGCTGTCGAAGCGCTTGAAGCCGATCGCGTAGAACGCATTATGTTGGTTCGTCCTGCTGTGGAAGCCGGTGAGAAACTGGGTTTCCTACCCGGTGATTTATCGCAAAAAATCGATCCATACTTGCGCCCTCTTTATGACGCGCTATATGAAATGCTGGGCTTTGAGTTAGTCGATAAGCTCATTGAAAAAAATGTTATTGAAATTGCGCCTTTGGCCTTTATGCGTGGTCGTACCTTAAATAACGCCTTCATCATTCTAGATGAGAGCCAAAACACCACTCGTGAGCAAATGAAAATGTTTTTGACACGTATTGGTTTCGGCTCCACGGCCGTCATCACAGGTGATACGACTCAGATCGATTTGCCTCGCGGCACGTCATCCGGTTTAGCGCAAGCGATGCATGTATTAAAAGACGTGAACGGCATCAGCACAACCCAGTTTGGTTCTTCCGATGTCGTTCGTCATCCGCTGGTTCAACGTATTGTTGAAGCTTATGACAAATTTGATATTGAAGTCGAAGCCGAGAAAAAAGCACGTACTGAAGCACGCTTGAACGCCCAAGCAGAACAGTCAGAGAGTAGTAAATAATGGCCACATTAGAGCTGGATTTACAGCTTGCCACGGAAGATGCTTCTAACTTACCAAGCGAAGCAGATTTTAAACGTTGGGTCGAAAAGGCCCTTCCAAACTCAGATGAAGAGTTTGAAGTAACCATTCGCATCGTCGATGAGGAAGAAAGCCACGCACTTAATCACGAGTACCGTGGTAAAGACAAACCGACCAATGTTTTATCTTTCCCATTCGAGGCCCCTCCGGGGTTAGAGCTTCCCTTATTGGGCGATTTGGTCATCTGCAGTCAAATCGTGGCAAAAGAAGCCGCGGAGCAAGATAAAGAATTATTCCATCATTGGGCGCATATGACGATTCATGGCATCTTGCATTTACGCGGCTATGATCATATAAATGATGATGAAGCAGATGAAATGGAATCGATCGAAACAGAATTACTGGCTTCCTTATCGATTCCCGATCCTTATTTGATTAAAGAGTGAGTTAACACCCCAATGAGTGACGACCGATCGAGTTTATCCAACGATCAACAAAAATCTTGGTTTGAACGTCTAACCCAAGCATTCAATGATGAACCACGCAGCCGTGGTGATATCGTAAAACTTCTAGAAGCCGCAGTGAAATCCGATGTAATTGATCGTGATGCCTTTACCATTGTTGAAGGCGCACTAGAGGTGTCAGAAGTACAAGCGCGAGACATTATGATTCCACCATCGCAAATGGTGGTCATTAAGTCCGAAGACGACCCTAAAACTTCTCTGCGTAAAGTAATTGATTCCTCTCACTCGCGTTTTCCTGTCGTTGGAGAAGATTCCGATGAAATACTCGGTGTACTATTAGCAAAAGATTTACTGCCACTACTATTTAAATCAGACGATATTACGATAGAGGATATTTTAGCTCGTCTTCGTCCAGCAAACTTCATTCCTGAAAGTAAACGTTTAAACGTCTTGTTAAATGACTTTCGTACCAAACGTTATCATATGGCATTAGTGCTAGATGAATACGGCAGCGTTTCGGGCTTAGTAACCATTGAAGATGTACTGGAGCAGATTGTTGGCGAAATAGAAGATGAAACCGATAAGCTGGATGACGAAGGTATTCAGGTTACCAACGACCCAGGCGTTTACCTAGTACCCGCATTGTGTACTGTCGAAGACTTTAACGAGTTTTTCAAAGTAGAATTCAACGAAGAAGAATTCGACACTATTGGCGGAATTCTTGTTCAACAATTTGGCCATGTCCCTTTAAGAGATGAAGAGCTAGCATTTAGCAACTTCCATTTTCGTATAGTGAAATCTGATGGGCGCCGAATTAAAACCATACAAGTCACTAAACCTACTCCAACACCAATATCTGAGTAAAATAACCATGCCTCACCCCGACTCGACACATTCAAAGACGGGGTGGGCACCTCGTTTCAAGCTATTTGCATCAAACCCTTCCTCAAAATTAATCGGCCTAATTGGTATTCTGGCAGGTGCACTTGGCGTCACCAGCTTTTCACCATTTCATTTCTGGCCTGGTTACTTCATAAGTCTGATCGCATTTAGCTTACTCGTTTGCACGAGTAAAACGGCAAAATTCGCATGTTGGCGCGGAACATCTGTTGCTTTAGGTTTTTTTGGCGCTGGGGTTTCTTGGGTTTATGTCAGCATTGCAGATTATGGGCAAGTAGGCAGTCTTATTGCTGGAATCATTACTTCTGGCTTTGTTGCAGTACTGTGTGCTTTTTGGGCTTTTTCAGCATGGACGGCATGGCACCTAACCAAACGCTTTCCACGAATTCCCGCCAGCCTATGGATCACACTCTGTCTTTTATTAGGAGAAACTGCTCGCAGCACTTTTTTTACCGGCTTTCCTTGGCTATTGCCAGGTTACGCGATACAAAACACATGGCTCTTTGAGCTGCTACCGATTGGTGGTATTTGGCTTACCAGCGCCAGTGTTGTATTAACATCGTGTGCCTTAGCTGGCATTTTATTAAAGCAATCAAACCAACTAGCGCTGATTTTCGCCTTAATATTTATTTGGATCGGCTCTGCGTATTTAAACTATTTTCCAATTAGTTGGGTGCAGCAAACCGGAACAATGAAAACCACTCTGGTTCAAGGCAATGTAAAACAGGACGAAAAATGGCTGGCTGAAACCGCAAGCAAATCTCTTGCTTACTACCAGCAAGCCACTGTTGAGCATTTAGACAGTGAATTAGTGGTTTGGCCAGAAACTGCAATCACCTATACCTACCCACAAATAAAGCCACATTTAGCATCATTCAGTAAAGAGCTAGCAAACACCCACACTACGCTAGTCACAGGCATTCCAGACGTTAGTGCCGACAGAAAAAATTATTACAATGCGATTTGGGCTACAGGAAATGGTTTTGGTCTATATTACAAACGCAGACTGGTGCCTTTTGGTGAATACATTCCATTTGCGCAATATATTGGCCCTCTTCTTGATGTATTCGGTATGCCCTTATCGGGATTCAAACCAGGTGAAGAAAACCAGCCTGTTCTTCAAGTGGGTGAATGGGGTGTTGCTCCGTTCATTTGTTATGAAATTGTCTATGCCGAACAAGTTAGACGCATGGTAAGAGACAGTGACTTCCTAATCACAATCAGTAATGATGGTTGGTTTGGTACTTCTTTTGGTCCATGGCAGCACTTACAAATTGCTCAATTCAGAGCAAAAGAAGCAGGACGCTATGTCATTCGTGCTACCAATACTGGCATTACAGCCTTTATCAATGAAAAAGGCGAAATAGTGGCACAAGCACCGCAATTCAAGAGGACAACACTAACAGCAGAAGCCAAAGCCTTCACTGGCAATACCCCTTATGTTTTATGGGGTTATTGGCCAACTCTCATGTTATTGGGTATTTGTGGGGGCTTTACTTATTTAAATAGCTTGATTCTAAGACGTAAAAACCGCTAATCATTAAACCTTCGGACCGTAACAAAGATATTACGGTCCGTTATAATTTCGACCAAGAACGTCGTACTACCCCGATTTGCTGTCTTGCTTATCATGGGTAGACATCAAACCATAATGACATATTTCACACGGCGCTAATGCCTGCTTGGTTTCGATAACATTATCATGACCGCAAGACATACAGTGATAACGTCCGGGCTCAACCACGGTTCCGACCACATGACATTCCTCTAATGGCACAGGATTGTTATTAGCGTGATTGATCAACCATAACAAAGCCGCATCTTCTTTTTCATCAAGCTCTTCAACCAACTCATGACTTTCATCAAGCACATACTGCCAGTTCGCATCGACCCATGCTTCTGTGTAGCCCATTTTATCATGCCAATATGCCGTCATTAGTGCGACATCTTCTAAAAACCAATCTTTCGCACCAACCAATGTTTTACGAGCTTCTTCAACCAAATTGGTATCTGTTGCACTTTTTGACGAATCTTTTTTCATAGATTTCACAACTCCTCTTCTATGCACCTTCTAATTAGGGCTCCATCTCTATAAAATAGCGGATATTTTCAGACTCTGTTGGCTATTGCATCATTATCTTGAGCTATGCCGCTATAATGGCCTCTTTTCATTTAAAGAGAATACAGGTCTACCAACCTTTCGTCGATCACGGGATAAGAATACATCATGCAAGAGCAATATAATCCGCAGCAAATCGAACAAGCTGCTCAATCTTTTTGGGACGAAAACAAAGTCTTCAAAGCCGTCGCAGATTCCAATAAAGAAAAGTTCTACTGTCTTTCGATGTTTCCTTACCCTAGTGGCCGCCTGCATATGGGTCACGTTCGTAACTACACCATCGGTGATGTCATTTCTCGCTACCAACGAATGCAAGGTAAAAATGTTTTACAACCAATGGGTTGGGATGCATTTGGTCTTCCAGCTGAGAACGCAGCGATTAAAAACAAAACCGCCCCAGCAAAATGGACGACTGAAAACATTGCTTACATGAAAGGCCAATTGAAAGAGCTTGGCTTTGGTTACGACTGGGATCGTGAAATTGCCACCTGCACACCTGAATACTACAAATGGGAGCAATGGTTCTTCACTCAATTGGTGGAAAAAGGGTTAGCCTACAAAAAAACAGCGGCTGTTAACTGGTGTCCAGAAGACCAAACCGTGTTGGCGAATGAGCAAGTAGAAGAAGGTTGCTGCTGGCGCTGTGGCACCAATGTTGAAAAGAAAGAAATCTCTCAGTGGTTTATCCGCATCACAGATTACGCTGAAGAACTGTTGAACGATCTTGATCAATTAGACGGCTGGCCAGAAAAAGTAAAAGCCATGCAACGTAACTGGATTGGTCGCTCTGAAGGTTTAGAATTTAGTTTCGCAGTAGAAGGCAAAGACGAACGCCTTTCTGTTTACACTACTCGCCCAGACACTATTATGGGCGTAACCTACGTTGCTGTAGCAACTCAACACCCTCTTTCTTTAGAAGCATCAGCAAACAATGCTGACCTTGCTGCTTTCATTGAAGAAAGCAAAAAAATGTCGACGACCGAAGCGGATATGGCAACGATAGAAAAGAAAGGCATGGACACAGGCTTCAAAGCCATTCATCCAATCACTGGTGAAGCGGTGCCAGTTTATGCCGCTAACTTCGTGTTGATGGATTACGGTTCTGGTGCCGTTATGTCAGTTCCGGCTCACGACCAACGCGATTTTGAATTTGCACAAAAATATAACTTAGCAATCAAACAAGTTATCCAGCCTGCTGGTGACGAAGTCGTTGACTTAGAAAAAGCGGCTTTCACAGATAAAGGTATCTTGTGCAACTCAGGTGAATTTGATGGTTTAGAGTTCAAGCAAGCTTTTGATGCTATTTCAGCTTGGATGGTAGAGCGCCAACTAGGTGAAGTAAAAGTCAACTATCGTCTACGTGACTGGGGTGTCAGCCGTCAGCGTTACTGGGGCACGCCAATCCCAACCATCAATTTAAAAGACGGTTCGGTCGTCCCTGTTCCAGCGGATCAACTTCCTGTTGAATTGCCAACGGATGTGATCATGGACGGTGTTAATTCCCCCATCAAAAACAACCCTGACTTCTCTTCCATTATGTTCAATGGCGAAGAAGCTGAGCGTGAAACAGATACCTTCGATACCTTCATGGAATCTTCTTGGTACTTTGCGCGTTACTGCTGCCCAGAAGCAACCGATGCCATGCTAACTGAAGAAGCAAACTACTGGCTTCCAGTTGACCAATACGTGGGTGGCGTAGAACACGCGATTCTTCACCTATTGTATTCGCGCTTTTTCCATAAGTTGCTTCGTGATGCAGGCCTTGTGAACTCTGATGAACCATTCAAACGTCTTTTGACACAAGGTATGGTTAACAAAGACGGCACCAAGATGTCTAAATCAAAAGGCAACACGGTCGATCCTCAGGAAATGATCGAGAAATACGGTGCCGATACCGTTCGCTTGTTTATGATGTTCAGTGCCCCACCAGAGCAATCCTTAGAATGGAACGATGCTGGTGTGGATGGCGCTTCTCGCTTCCTTCGTCGCTTATGGGCATTGTCTTACCGTCACACTAATGCAGGTAACGTGGGTGAGCTAAACGTTGCAGAACTAAATGGCGCACAAAAATCTTTGCGCCGTAAAACACACGAGACAATCCAAAAAGTGACTGACGATATTGAGCGTCGTCAGACATTTAACACGGCGATTGCGGCTGTAATGGAACTTTGCAATGAGATCAGTAAGTTTGAAGACACTTCTGAACTGGGTCTAGCGGTAGAACAAGAAGCCCTAGAAGCTGCAACCTTGTTATTGTCTCCAATTGTGCCTCATATTGCGCACCAGTTGTGGAGCGAATTGGGTCACAACGACAATATCGTTAATACGCCTTGGCCAACCTTAGACGAAGAAGCCTTGATCAAAGACGAGTTAACCATTGTTGTTCAAGTATTGGGCAAAAAACGTGCTGAGTTGACGGTTTCTGCTAACGCAGACAACAAAACCATTGAAGCAGAAGCGCTTGCTCACCCAAGTGTTGCTAAATACCTTGAAGGTAAAACAGTCCGTAAAGTGATTGTTGTACCAGGACGTCTGGTCAACATTGTTGCCAACTAATTGAGGCGTAATAAAGAGGTGGCTACACCGCCACCTCTTTCTTCCTTAACAACAAACTAGAGATCACGGATATGATAGCCACATTAACACAAACAACTCGTCTCGTTTTATTAGCACTGCTGACTATGAGTATTGTCGCCTGTGGCTTTCATTTACGTGGACAAGTTGACTTGCCTGCTTCACTTAAAGTCTTAACCTTGACATCAAATAGTGGTTCTGAAGATTTTGATCGATCATTGCGAATTGCGCTAACCAGAGCAGGAGTTACGATCATTGATGAAGCCGACGCGACAGAAGCAACCTACAACCTAAAAATCAACCCCATTAGCACGTCAGATACTGAATTGGCTCGTAACACCTCCAATGATGTCTCTCAAATTCAGCGTCGTCTGACCAGTAAATACTTTATTCGCAAAGCCGATGGCAAAGCCGTCTATGGCCCAAGAACCATCAGCACAACAAGAACATTGGCGAATCAAGATGCAGAAGAAAGCGCTAAGCTTTCTTACAACAAAGATCAAATGCAAAGTATGAGCGAAGATCTTGCCAATCAGCTAACTTATGATCTTAATTATGCACCGCTTTGATTTGCCGAACTTTTAGGCCAATAAAATGAAAGTCAGAGTGGACCAATTAGAATCACAATTACAAAAAAAACTCGCTCCAATTTATATTGTTTCGGGTGACGAGGTTTTGTTGTGTCAAGAGGCCGCAGACAGCATTCGAAAAGCAGGACAAAACCACCAAATAGAAGAACGCTTGCGTTATGTGGCCGACGCACAATTCGATTGGCAAGAAGTTATTAATGAAAACCAAAGTTTATCTTTGTTTTCTTCTCGTCGAATGTTTGATATTCAGATCGATAAAATGGGTGAAAAACACACCAAAGCCCTAACGCAATTAAGTCAATCGCTGAGCGAAGACAATGTAATTTTACTGACCCTACCAAAGATCGATGCACGCACTCAAAAAACCAAATGGTTTTCTCAGCTCGAGTCACAAGGCGTATTTGTACAAATTTGGCCGATTGATGCCAATCGTCTTCCTACTTGGATACAGCAGAGAGCCAAAACGCTAAACCTGTCTCTCACTCGCGAAGCCGCCAGTCTAATTTGTGAACGCGGCGAAGGTAATCTTTTAGCTTTATCTCAAGAACTAGAAAAGCTAGCACTATTGCATGGTCAAGGTGTACAAATTGATGTCAATAATGTACTTGAGTCTGTTGCAGATAGTAGCCGTTACTCCATTTATGATTTGAGCGATCGCCTATTAATGGGAAAAACCAAAGACGCCATGCACTGCTTAAATCAATTGATAGGCGAAGGGGTTGAAGCCAGTATCATTCTCTGGTTGTTCAATCGTGAGGTTCAAACTTTGCTCAATCTTTTACAGGCCATGCAATCGTCAAGCTTACGACAAGCGTGCCAAGCAGAACGCATTTGGGACAAGCGTATACCATATTATGAAAGTGCCATGTCACGACACAACAAAGTCACCTTGCCTTACATGCAGAATTATTTGGCTTTAATTGATAAAAGCATCAAAGGCTTAGAAGGTCCAAGTAGTGAAACTGGCTTTCGCAATCTTGTCATGATGTTTTGTGGCTTTAAGCCCACCCCCACCGAATTAGATATTCCAGCATAATTAAATCAACAATCTAAACTTCCTTTTTATAGGCAACCCCATGAATAATAATGCAATCATCGAAGAAATCACTGTCTGGAGCACACCTCTTTTCGTCACTCAAATGCCAGACCATGACTTTTTAAAGGATGCATTACTCACCGTGGTTTATCAGCAAAAAGCCATTCAAACAACGGCTATTGAGAGCCAAATAGCCCCTAAAGCAAAACACGCTTTACACGAAAGTACTTTGGATTTTTTAGATTTTGCTGACGCGAATATAATGGAAGCAAAACGTGTTTTAGAAGAATTGGTCCTAGAAATTGCAGCCTCTGTAAACCAAGCCTTTTGGCCCGAAGACATGGAGGCAGACGCACACATTATTGAGTCATGGTACCATGTTACTCAAAAAGGCGGCTATCACGACGCACACACTCACCCTAATTGCTCTTGGTGTGGTATTTATTATTTGGAGCCTGGAGAGGCTAATATCGAAGGTAATGGCGGCTTAAATCGCTTTTATGACCCAAGAGTTAATGCGGAGCATTATGCCGATCCAGGAACCGCATATTTAGGCGGTCATGGCGTTTGGGACTTCACACCAACAGATGGGCAAGTAATCATTTTTCCATCCTACCTAAAGCATTCTGCTTTACCCTATTTCGGCAATAATGATCGTGTTGTCATTGCCTTTAATTGTATTATTGAAGCCTATTAACGAAAGCAGTTAAGCTGCACGCAGAACTCCCTTCGCGCTTTCTAACATTCGCACTAGAATGCGCAGGTTAACATTCAGCCATCCCCTTAATTTTTTGTTTTTTTTACAATAAATTTCATAAGTTTCCATTCAAAGATTCACAATAGATTGCTATTTGTAGTAATTTAACAAGCAACACTTCATAACCACAGGAGAGTCTATGCGCTTCCAGTTTGATCAACTCAGTGGCAATCAGCGCTATCACCTGATCACACAAACCATTACACCACGCCCTATTGCGTGGATCCTGACTAAAAATGAAAATGAGAGCTTTAATCTCGCCCCTTTTTCTTATTTTGCGCCTATTTCCTCCGACCCAGCTTTGCTCATGGTATCTATCGGCAACAAAAGCGAAGATATCACCAAAGACACCAAATACAACCTCATTAGGGAAAAGGAATGTGTTTTGCATATTCCTGGCGGTGATCTAGCTAATGCAGTTAATGAAAGCGCGGCCACTTTATCTTATGGTGAATCTGAACTACCAAGAACAGGTTTATCACTAACGGATTTCACGGCAAGCCTGCCACGTATAAAAGAGGCAAAAGTCGCTTTCCACTGCAAGTTATTTGATACACATACATTAGGGGACTCATCTTTTAATGCCATTTATTTAGAAATACTTGATTTATATGTTGATGAAGGCCTTGTGACAGAGGAAAACACACGAATTATCATCGATAACAATAAACTCAACCCTCTTGCACGATTAGGTGGCAATGATTATGCACTTTTGGGCGAGACAGTGACGATCAAACGTCCTAACTAGGGCCACACAGATTTGAGGTAAAAAAATGGATATCACAAAACACATAAATACCCTTCCCTTTATGGCCGACCTTGACGCAGAACTCGCATCATCGTTAATTGACCTCGCATCCATCACTAATCTAAAAGCAGGTGACATTCTGGCCAAACAGTTCGAGATTGGTCAAAACATATATTTCCTTTTAGAAGGCGAAGTGGCTATTTCTGTTCCACTGCAAGATACAGGCAAATCTTATAACGTTGGCACCATAAGTAACCCACTTTCACCAATTGGCTGGTCTGCTTTTCGCCACCCTTCTCGCTATGCTACAACATTCACGGCGACCAAATCTTCTAAATTGATTACTTGGCCAATTGTTGAGTTACAAAAAATACTCGATGCGAATTTACTCTTTGCTAGCCAGTTTTTACAGTTTGTCTACCAAGAATCGTTACCAGTATTAACCAATGTACAAAACCAAACTCGCCCATTCTTTTCCAATGAGTCATTAGCTTTTGAAGAAACTCGCCCACTAATTGACTCAGAAACCCAAATTCACGCGCTAAAAGACGCAACCAGCTTACTGAGTTATGCACCATTTTGTGAAACTTTCACCCAAGCAGAGATACACGCCTTAGCCAAAAAGTCATCAATTTTATTAGCTCATCAAGGCGATATATTAAGCCAACAAGATCAACCTGCAGATGGTCTATACATCCTAATTAAAGGCAAAATTATTGTCAGTTATCAAACCGACACAGGGGATGTTATTACCACCCGAACAATTGCAAGAAAAGGTACCGTTCTCGCTTGGGCCACACAAGACACTATGATGAAAAATCGTACGTCGATTATTTCCTCCAGAGACAGCAGCGTTTTATTTATAAAGCGTGATGACCTGTTGGAAATATTCAAAGATAACCCTAAATTTTCAGTAAAATATTTATATCGACTTATTTGGTTAATTGGTACTCATTTACTCGCTGCGAGAATGCGCTATCTTTCACAAATAGCCAATGATGAAGTGCTAGCTGTGAGTAATGTAATTGATCAAAACGCAGCTCTATTACCAGTGAGTTCCCCTCTTTATAAAGTCAGTGAATTACTCAAAAGTGCCATTACCACGGATGAAGCATTTGGAGTCCTGTACAAATGTCTGCATTTTGGTTGTGTTTTAGAAAGAACCATTTCAGGAATGTGCTTGGATATTCTTAAAGACTTACAGCGTGAAAATGCATTTTATCGTCATCTACAAAATGTCTATGACACCATTAATAGCTTACCGAAAGACACACCAGCATTAGACGCCAGACGTTTAAGCACAGAACTATTTAACCAAGCTTTCCAACAAGTTCCTTATGTTATAAAAGGGCTGGAGAACTTACCGAAGAAAGCGGGTTCGTTGTTTATTTATAACCACTTGCTGGGCTCTCCAACCAACCGTCTACCAAATGGTTTTCGCTTTTCTATGGATGCGCAATTTATTGGTACCATGATCATTGATAAAGAATACGGCATATCTGGACAACGAGTAGTACGTCGCAGTAAAGAAAGCGAATTTTGGCGCGATGATTTTTATAGCCGCTTTGGCAACATCTTTATTAATAGTTGGGAAGGGCTGACTAAAGACACACTAGAATACGATGAATTTATCAAGCAATCCCAAGATACTCTACGCCAAAACTTCCCATTGATGATATCTCCAGAAGGACAAAGTTTTGGTACTCACCAATCCCCTGGAGCGCTTCTACCCCATGCTTTTGAGTTAGCAGGCTCTATGAATGATGAAGAGCCTTGGATTGTGCCAGTTGTAGTAGCAAACTTTGATAAACGTGCCGATCATAACCTTTATACGGTTATCATCAAGCCCGCCTTTAAACTGTCTACTAGAGTGGATTATAAAGATAAGAAAGCGCTGAACAAATTCCTGCTTTCCTACCAAGAAGAATACAAAGGCTATGTTAATGAAGCCGTTGAGCTTTCAAGAGAAATCCGCCAATACCCTATATTTAGTGGAAAAAAAGGCTATCGTTCTAATGTCATGAGCCTAAACCAAATTGATGTGGAATTTGAATCAGATGTTCGAGAGCTTGAATTCCACCTCGCCTATCAAGAATACAAAGAGCAACCCGTAGCTTTCTATGGTTCATCCACTGTGCGCTCATGGAATGACTTTACAAACAATTTCAGAGACAAAAACGCTGTTAATTTAGGATTTAGTGGTGCAACTTTGGAAGCTTGTGTCTATTATTTTGAGCGTATCATCTTGCCTCACAAACCTCGTTCTATGGTTATTTATGCCGGTGATAACGATATTGGTAACCATCATGACAGCAACAAAGTCGTCGACCTCTACATTGAGTTACTACAAAAGATAGACCGCTATTTACCTGGAATTCCGGTGACTTTGATCAGCATAAAATGCAGTCCAACACGGCTAAAGGTTCGCTCCACAATAGAGCAAACCAACAAACAACTAATACGACTTGCAAAAACACGTCCGAACACTCAATACGTGGACTTATTTTCAACCTTGCTCGATAAAAACGGAGAGATTAAAGAAAACCTGTTTGAAGGAGATAAACTCCATTTGAATGAAAAAGCCTATGCACTTTGGACCAAAAAGCTACTTGAAACAGAAAGTTTTATCTTTAACAAATAAAATCCAAGACCTTCAAAGTCTAACAATGCTCTAAATGAAGTGACGCTCTAATAGATCACATCATTTAGAGCGTTTTTTTAGAGTCAAATTAATGCGCTAACAACCTCTTTTAAACCAAGCAAAATCAACATGCTCCCCATTACTCTATCAACCCAAACCGTATGACGGCGTAACCATGAAAGTATCGGGCCACACGTCAACAACAAGGCCGCAATGACATACCGTATCAATCGCGACGAGCACACCCCATAATTGAAAATTGATCAAAGCGTTTATTTCGGCGGAAACCAATTTAAGGGCGACACACTAATAAAAAACATGACTACGTATTGACCTTTTTTCTAAAAAAGGCCAGCATAGAGAAACAAACTATATTTCAGCAAAGATTTACCATTACCCTATGAATAACAACATCTTAAATAAACGCAACGGCGATAAACGTAAGGCTAAAAAGCTTTGCGACGCTGACGTGTGGAATTAAGACTTATATAACTCCCCGGCAGCATTCTTGCTGACGGTTCCTCTTTCCTTTTCAGCAGAATGCATACCGGCCCAAATGAGGCGACAGTATGTTTTACGGTGCAATCACAGCATTAATTACTCCTTTTAAAAATGGTCAATTAGACGAAGACGCATTGCGTAAAATTGTTCGTTGGCAAATTGATCAAGGTATCAATGGCTTAGTTCCAGTGGGCACCACTGGCGAATCTCCAACATTAAGCGAACACGAACACAAACGTGTGATTGAAATTACTGTTCAAGAAACCAACAAAGCAGTTCCTGTTCTTGCTGGTGCAGGCTCTAACAACCCTGTTGAAGCCGTCAACTATTCAGAATATGCCTATCAAGCTGGCGCTGATGCAACGTTACATGTAGCCGGTTACTACAATCGTCCAAACCAAACAGGCTTATACGAACACTTCAAATACGTCCATGACAACAGCAAGCTTCCTATTATTCTTTACAACATTCCACCACGGTCAGTTGTCGGACTGGAAGTTAGTACATTGGCTCGCTTAGCTGAATTACCACGAGTCATTGGTGTAAAAGATGCCACTGGAGACTTGACACGCCCTATACGAGAACGTGCATTAATTAATAAGCCTTTCAATTTTTTAAGTGG
Organism: Marinomonas sp. CT5; assembly: GCF_018336975.1. NCBI lineage: Bacteria > Pseudomonadati > Pseudomonadota > Gammaproteobacteria > Oceanospirillales > Oceanospirillaceae > Marinomonas > Marinomonas sp. CT5. The sequence goes on from NZ_CP025572.1 coordinate 2,938,309, forward strand.
CGACGATGTCACTTCAGTGGCTTATAACATCGGTGGTGGCAATGGCTGCATTTCGGTTGCCTCCAACGTTGCACCAAAACAAATAGTAGAGCTACATCGCCTATGTCGTGAAGGTAAATACGAGGAAGCAGCACAATTGCAAGACAAACTCTTTGCCTTACATTGCGCACTCTTTATCGAGCCTAATCCAGCAGGAGCAAAATACGCGATGTCACTATTAGGCCTTTGCACTGAAGAATGTCGCTTACCAATGGTGCCTTTGCAAGACAGTACAAAAGCCACCATTCGCCGCATTATGGAAGAACTGGAACTTATCTAAAATTAATTTAAAAGAACCATAAAAAAGCCCGCATCTAAGAGCGGGCTATTTTATCAATAAAGTCTTATCTAGGATTTGGCGAGCCGAACAACATAAAGCAATATAATGGCACCTACAGTTGCCGTAACAAGCGAACCCAAAAAGCTCCCTGCATACAAACCGAGCAATTGAAAAGTAAAACCACCAATAAAAGAACCCACTACGCCAATAACAATATTACCAATCAAACCAAAGCCGCCACCTTTTACAAGCTGACCTGCTAACCAACCCGCCAAGGCACCAATAAACAAAAAAGCTAAGATCTCCATAAAATGATCCTTATATTATGTAATTGACAGTCATTTAGACTAGCACCTATTGGCTGAACAACCTAGAAAAGCAACCAAAAGCCCTTTACTACTACCCCATATATTCTTTTTTCTGTTACTTTGTCATGAAAGTGCCAAGCTTTTTCAAGCAATATTGATAGCATGTATTTCAAACAACCAATGCGTACAGTAAATCCTTCAAACATGATCAAGTTATACTTCGATGAGGAAAATTAGATGAGCAAGGTACATTTTGTCGGCGGTGAAAAAGGCGGCGTAGGAAAATCTATGACTGCTCGTGTTTTAGCACAGTTTTATATTGATACAGATCGACCTTTTTTAGGTTTTGATTGCGATGCTTCTCACAGTACTTTTTCACGTTTTTATAGCGAATTCGCCTCTCCAATTTTAATAGGAGAAGAAGACAGTCTCGATGGTATGTTAGCCGCTATTGAAGAATACCCTGATCGAGACTTAATAATTGACCTCGCTGCTCAAGCAGCACAACCATTGGGAAAATGGATTGAAGAAACCGATGTATTTGGTTTGCTAGATGAGATGGGGTATCAAGTCTGTTTATGGCATGTTATGGACGATGGCGCCGACTCAGTAATACTTCTGGATAATTTGCTGGAGCGTTACACTCAACCATCGGTTGATTTTGTCGTCGTGCAAAACTTAGGACGCGGAACAGACTTCTCACGCTTCCAAAAATCTGACACGTTTCACAAAGTCATTAATCGCGAAGCATTAATCATCGAGCTACCCAAACTGCAAAGTAAGTTAACGCAAAAAATAGACTTCAACAACAGCAGCTTTTGGGCTGTAGCAAACGATAAAAGCATTATGAACATTGCCGAAAGACAACGAATGAAAGTCTGGCTACGTAATACTTACGAGCAATTAGCTCAGCTTGGTTAATAGTTTTGATTGCTTTGAGTAACGAAGAAGGCATAAAAGGGCGACTGCCTAGCAGTAGCCCTTTTTTTAGGACGAGACAAGACACACAGTCGAATTATTCTTGCACATCCATATACTTGTTCGCCCACTCACGATTTTCTTCCAAAGTAGAGTAGCGTGTAGACAACTCTGAAGCATTTAACGTCCCTTCAGCAATACCTCGCTGCTCACGCAAGCAATCATAAGTTGCTTTAATTGCTGCAAAATACGCTGCATGGCCATTTACAACAATACGAACACCATTCCTTGCAAGACGTTCACGATCGCGTAATTCAGGATTATCGTAAGCAACAAGCATGATAGGAATAGTGATGTGCTGGCTAATTTCTTCCAAATGAGCAAAATCACGAATACCAACCATACAAATACCGTCAACACCCACCTCTTGATAAGCCTTAACACGAGCAATCGTCTCTTCCGTCGTCAATTGACCCGCGTTAGTACGAGCAATAATGCTCATAATAGGGTCAATACGAGCCTCCAAGGCTGCTTTTAATTTACCAACCGCTTCTTCAACTGGAATCAAATCCGTAGACTTATGGCCATACTTGGCTGGTAGCAAGGTATCTTCAATAGTTAAAGCGGCAACGCCGGCACGTTCAAGCTCAACAATAGTACGCATGACATTGAGTGCGTTACCGTAACCATGATCAGCATCAGCAATAATTGGCAAACGGGCAACGCGACCAATTCGAGTCGCTTGCTCGGTAAATTCACTCAGGGTAATCAACGCAAAGTCTGGAGCAGCCAAAACCTGCAGAGAAGCAACAGACCCACCTAAAATACCAACTTCAAAGCCAAGATCTGCTGCAATTCGAGCTGACATAGGATCAAAAGTAGAAGCGGTGTAATAACACTGACCACTTGCGAGTAATGCCCGAAAATCATTGCGCAAATCATGCTGGGAAGGTGTTGCCATAAAATACTCCTAAAGAATGTCACTAACTTTCATATAGTGTAAATGGCGCAGATTATAACCCCCTTGCGGACTTGCTTCATCTAATTCAGACCAAATGGTTAGGTTTTGTAAGTAAACTACATAGCAAAAGATCTATATCTTCAAGAAATATAGAGGCTTACTCAAAAAAGAAAAAATCAGGGATATGAATTAGACCAGCATGAAATGATTAGGACCAACCTATAAAAAACGAAAGGCTCACCCATTTTCATAGGCAAGCCTTTAGATCAGAAAGGCGTATTACATGCTTTGAGGAGTTTTACACGAAAAGCTACTTGCACTTTCTACATTGCCTTTGCCATCGTACATGGCAACACTTGGATAAGGACAAAGAGGTCTGGTACGCGTCGCACTCCAAGATGCAGGTATTTCCTTGTTAACACCACCTGGGTTCCCTTCGCCGCGCGCAGAAGCAATCACCTGCTCAGGCTGTTCTCCTTTTTCCACCCAAGCAACAAGAGGCGTTAACATATCAAACTGATCGGTTGATTTACCACCACTGCAGTGCCCCATTCCAGGCACAGGATAGAATTGCGCGAAATCGCTAGCATGTCCATTGTTTTTGGCATCTAACGCCTTATACCAAGCTTCGGTATCGTCCACAGAAAATATCGCATCAGACACACCATGATAGACCATTATTTTCCCACCCTTATCACGTAAAGAAGACATATCTTCTGGTGAAGGCGGCGCCATAAACGACATGGCAGATTCTTTATAAACACCAGAAACCGCATTTACCTTTTCCACAAGCTCATCAATATTGGCGCTCCAAACAAAGTCTGCACCACTAAAGTTTCGAATATTATAGTCTTTGAGCGCTACAGGAGGCGTACTAAAAATCATCGCTACTGCGCCAGAATCTCGCTCAATGGGTGAACCATATTCCCAAAGAATGTGATAGCTATCATTAATACCTGCATCATATGGAAAAGAGGAATAGATAAGCTTGCCATCGCTGGTAGTTACCCCCTGAAAAATACTATCAACCGCGTCTTTTTGTGGTTGAGTAAGACAAGAACCGTCTCTATCAGATTGACAAGTCGGCACATCCTTTTGAATGCTAAAAGCGGTTTGGCAAGACTTAAAGTCTTGAATCAAGCCATCTTTGAGGCCATCGAGAGCATCACACTTAGCCAATATCGAATTCGAAACCATTGTTCGTTCAGCAAGTGTAAAAGAGGTTTGGAGATCTTTTTTGTCCGTATTAGGAACGGACGCATAAGCATGAGCGCCCGCAATACTTGCTACAGCGGCAAGTGGCAAACGATATCCAGGCGCACCGACCAAAATACCATCGTAATCATCAGCATATCGAGTCGCGGCAATCATGGCATGACGACCACCATTAGAACAACCAGCAAAATAACTACGGTCCGGATCTCGCCCATACACTTGATGAATCACAGTTTTTGCCATTGGCGTTAGCTTAGCAACCGCTTGATAGCCGTAATCCAGCCTTGCTTGAGGATCATAAGCAAAGGTAGGAATAGGTTTGTCATGGCCAGCATCGGAACTAATCACAGCAAATCCCTGCATCAAAGCACCAGTTAACGGGCCACCACCCCATTTACCCTCTGCGGTTCTGACTGAGCCATCTAACCCACCGTTTGCTTGGTAAAGAAAGCGCCCATTCCATTTTTTCGGTAAACGTAGTTCAAATCCAATAGCATAAGGTTTTCCATCAACCTCACCAATGCGCTCGTGCATTTTCCCCTTTACTAAACAGTGTTCTCCAACATCATTATTACCTAGTTTTAGTACACCTTTGTCTACTGTTTCGACAGAATCAATCTGTGTATTGCTTGCCGTCAAAATAGATGACAGACCTTCACAACTAGAAGCAAGCACTGACGCCTTAGCCTCACTCAATTGCGGTAAATTGGTCTGAGAGGTTGCAGCATTAGCGAGGCTGCCATAAACAAGACAGCCTCCTATAGTCAAACTAAGTAAACTTGATTTAGATAAGCCTTGATACATAAAAAAACCTTCCATATTGTTTTTATATTAATTGTTTTCAACCTAAACAGAATAAAAGAGATAAAGGAAAAAGAAGAATTGCTTTTTTGCTTAAGTCATTCAAAAGATGCACAGAACAAGCTCGATAAGTTGTAATTTTCCTACATAAACATAAGAAAAACTCATTAGAATGTATTTTATGAAATAAAATTTCCTAATTTTTGATAAAAATCAGTTTTTAGATCGCCTTTTCGTACAGGGAAACAGTGACAGACAGAAGCTCTAAGGATAACATACTGCCCCAGCATCTCTCATGCACCCCTTTTTGGTTCTCAATCTTATTGATAATGTTAAGGTTCAAAAATGAACGCTTGGTATCTAATCTGCTTTCTATCGGCACTAGCGGTCTTCATCGCTTTTACCAACCAATATATCTTGAAAATGCAAACAACAATTGCCATTACAACAGGTTCTGTTGTGATTTCTTTATTGTTAATTCTTGCTGTAAAAATGCTTGGAGATGAAACGGCATTGTTCGTCACTCAAGTTGTATCAGGGATAGATTTTAATCAGCTATTATTAAAAGGCATGCTGGGCTTTTTATTATTTGCTGGTGCGTTAGAAATTGATCTGGCTGCTTTAAAAAGACAACGGTGGGAAATTACTATTTTGGTATTATTTTCCACTCTAGCCTCTACTTTTATTGTTGGCTATTTGAGCTTCTACATATTCGAGTTACTTAACTTTCCGATACCTTTCATTTATTGCCTACTCTTCGGAGCCTTGATTAGTCCAACCGACCCCATTGCCGTATTGGCAATTATCAAGCAAATGAGCGCACCGCAAGGCATCTCAATCCAAGTAGAAGGAGAATCTCTGTTTAACGATGGCGTAGGTCTCGTCATTTTCACCACAATATTTGCAGTCGCCTTTTATGGAACAGAAGCAAACTTTAAAGAGGTTGCAGAATTATTCTTAGTCGACGCAATTGGCGGTATCGTATTTGGTTTGGTCATCGCTGTTGTAGGTCACTTTGTGATCATTAACTGTAAAGACATCAACACTCGTCTATTAGTTACCTTAACGATTCCCTCTGCCGGCTTTGCTCTTGCTAATATTTGGGAAATTTCTGGCGCCCTGGCGATGGTGACAAGCGGCATCTTACTGGGGAATATCACCCGAGCCAAAGCTTCTAAGAGACGCGGTCCTGATGGAACGCGTTATGTGAAAGATTTCTGGCACGCAACAGACAGTTTTTTAAACGCCCTACTTTTCCTTATCATAGGTATGTTGATTGTCACCATGCCAATAACCTGGGAAATAATAGGCTTAGGTTTAATCATGGTACCAATTGTACTGTTTGCTCGTTTTATTAGCGTTGGTAGCCCTTACATGATTTTTAAACGCTACCGTGAATACGATAAGCACTCAGTGAAAATACTTACGTGGGGAGGGTTAAGAGGAGGCTTGGCGCTTGCTATGGCGGCGGCCATTCCAACGAATAACATGATGATTGAAGGAATGGATCTACATGACATCATAGTCATTATTACCTATGTTGTCGTAATTTTCTCCATTATAGTACAGGGATTGACCATCTCCCCCTTGATTCAGAAAAGTATTCAAGCGGCAAAAGATAAAGCAGAATAAATCATCCGAAGCTTATTCCTATAATAAAGGTCAACATTATGTTGGCCTTTATTACTTTAGATAGACTAAGCGCTATATTTCTTTGATAAGCATGCCCTAGATCACGAAATTCCCCTCAAAGACCCTATAAAATGATTTTATAAGTACACTAAACCTTGAAAGTAGGTAGGTCATTGATGTTAAAGACATCTCCTAGAAAGTATGTAGCTGAAGAAATAATACAACGCAATAATATCAATATAGTTGGTCATGGCGAAGAAACGCTTTTGCTGGCACATGGCTTTGGCTGCAATCAGAATATGTGGCGCTTTATACTTCCTTACCTATGTGAAAAATACCAAGTGGTTTTGTTCGATTATGTTGGCAGTGGCCGTTCAGATTTTTCCGCTTATCAGCAAGATCGCTATCATCAACTTGAAGGCTATGCCTTAGACATTATTGAAATCTGTGACACTTTAAAATTAACAAACATTATTTTTGTCGGTCATTCCATTAGCAGCACCATTGGCTGGATTGTTTCAGTTGCTCGACCTGATTTGTTCTCTAAAATGGTGGCAATCTGCCCTTCTCCTTGTTTTCTCAATTTAGGGAAAGAGTACCAAGGTGGTTTTGAAAAAACAGATCTTGAAAACTTAATCCAGTTAATGAACAAAGATTATATTGGCTGGGGGAATTACTTAGCGCCGATGGTTATAGGGAAAAACTTACCCCAAACAGAACAAAGTAGTGACAATGAAACCGATACCTTACTACAAGAGCTGCTAACGAGCTTTTGTTCTACTGATGTTACTTACTCAAAACCCTTTGCGGAAGCGACGTTTTTTTCTGATTATCGAAATATGCTTCCTAGTGTTACTCATCCCTGCTTGATCTTACAAAGCTCAAATGATGCTTTGGTGGCCGTTGATATTGGTAAATATGTACAACGCAACTTACAAAACGCGAAATTGGAAATTATCGAAGCCAATGGTCATTGTTTACATATGACACACCCAATGCATGTTCTTAATGCTATAAAAGCATTTATCTAAAATAATGTTTTTTAGTTATGGCGTTTCTCGACGCACTGAAAATATTGCACCATTCTCATAAAATTTAAGTAACTCTCGAACGTTAAAAGGCGTCATAACATCCGTATAATAAAATGCTTCTAGAGCCTTTCCGTTATGAAGATCCTTTCTTACGCCACTTTTGCCATTATATGCATGGGTGCTACTTTGCACCTCTACAACATTAAGATTTACCGCGACAACGACCATAGTGCCGTATTTATAAACCGGATCTTCGTTTTTAAAAATTTTTGAAAAATCCACACCATAGACATCATTGACTTTTGGCTTTTGCAGATAAGCAAGTGTCTTACTTTCCTGCTCCGCATTAAAGTAATCTACGGCAAGAAAAAAGCAGGGGACAATGATAGCCCACACTTCAATCGGTAAAAAAAGTAAAGTATGAGCAGAAGACAGACTCTTTTTTCCCGTTTCAGAGTTCACATGAACAATGCGATCACGACGGTTTAAAGAATAACCTATCACCCCCACACCCAATGCCACCACAGTTAGGGAAATGAGTTTGACCCAACGATTATCGCTGTAGAACCCCTCTCCCATAAAGTAGTCGACAACCAACTGAACATCGACAAAGAAAGCAATGAAAATAATAGGGGCAATCCAGCCCCGTCCTTTCCAAATTGGTAACATTTTCATTCCCTATTTTTGAAGACCGATCCCCATTAAATTTTAATTCTCCATAAAACACAAGACAGTCAAATCAGGCAAAGAATCACTTGCTGGAATTTGTCATTGAATACTTAAAAAATATCTCTAAAATCGCGCCATACAAAAACACTCTAGGATTTTATATGACATTATTTACCATTCTTGATGGCGGTATGGGCCGAGAACTTGAGCGCCGCGGAGCACCTTTCAAACAACCAGAATGGTCAGCGTTAGCATTGATGGAAGCACCAAATATTGTGAAGGAAGTACATCAATCTTACATAGCCAGTGGATCACGTGTGATCACTACCAACAGTTATGCGTTAGTGCCCTTTCACATTGGCGAAAAGACCTTTAAAGAGCGAGGCCGTGAATTGGCCATGCTATCCGGTAAAGTTGCTCGTGAAGCCGCAGATGAAAGTGGAACGGGGACAAAAGTAGCTGGCTCACTTGCGCCTTTGTTTGGTTCATATCGTGCAGACTTGTATCAAGCCGATCAAGTTGAAGAGTTAGCAACACCACTTATCGAGTCACTTAATCCTTATGTGGATCTTTGGTTATCTGAAACACAAAGTTTGATCGATGAAACCTCTCGAGTAAAAGCCCTTGTTGATAAAATTGATTCCGACCATAAGCCATTCTGGGTGGCCTTTACTCTAGAAGACTCTGAGACAACAAAAGAGCCTTTACTACGTTCAGGGGAAACTGTTGTCGATGCGGTAAAGGCAATGCTAGATATTGGTGTAGACGCCATTTTATTTAACTGTAGTCAGCCAGAAATCATCGGTGAAGCCATTCAAGTAACAAAGCAGACCTTGTCTTCTATGAATGCTAATCAAATCCAAATCGGTGCTTATGCTAATGCCTTTCCACCACAACCTAAAAATGCAACCGCAAACGATGGCTTAGATGAGATACGTGAAGACCTAACACCACCGGCTTATCTCAGCTGGGTTGAACAATGGGTAAAAGACGGAGCAACTTTAATCGGAGGCTGTTGTGGCATTGGCCCAGAACACATAGCTGTTATGGAAGAGTTCAACCAAGCCAATTCATAAAGAAATGAAGCAAGCAATAAAAAGGGACAGTGGATCACATCCTCCTGCCCCTTTTTATTGCCGATAAACCGTTCGAACTAGTTAAAAGACTGAGCGATTTCTTTCGCCATTGGATCAATGACTTTCTCAAACCAACTTGCAGAAAGCGTTTGTACCATAGTCGTATAACCATCTGCTGGCAGCCTATTTTTTACATGAAAGGTATCCGTAGCGGTTAATTCTCCCATTGCCGAAATCACTTGCCATCGACCTGATATATGAACCATACCTTGCAAGTCAGCATAAAAATCATCCACTTCTATATTTAAGATGGCAATTGCGTAGGATGGTAAGCGCTGACCACCAAACCAAGTAATATTAGGTAAAGTCTTTTCTAAACGTTGCTGTGTTAAACGAGTCAATTGTGGAGCAAGTGATTCCGCCCATAAATTGCCTTGTGAGCGATGAACCTCACCTTGCTTAGTGACTAATACAATCTCATTACCAGCCAAATAATTGGCCACTACAATCGGCATCAACTGAATAGACATTTTTTTAGTCAACTGAGCTTGTGCCTTATTTAACCCAGCATCCATCAATAAATATTCATTACTGGTAACAACAGGTGAAGCACACCCCGTCAACATCGAACCCAGTAAAAACAGAACAAACAAATAACCTTTCATTTTCATTCAATTCCTTAACAACTATCTTGCCGCTTTCGGTTGCACATCAACTCGTGGCTTACTATCAAATATCAACGTATTTGGTTTTTCTCTCAATTGACGAAGCAAAGGCTGTAACTCGTTTAAGGCTCGACCTAATGACACCATATTCTCTTTTAATGGACGACCAATTTGCCCGTTGGCCTGATAAGTTTCAAGCGTCAAATTTAACTCTTTTATAGTCGCTGCAAGATCTACGGGAATTTGCTGTGTTTCCGTTTTTTCTAGCAACAGCTTAACGCTTTTACTCATTTCTTGAAGTTGATGCAAAGTTTTGTTTGCTTCGCTCATTGTCTGACCAAGCTGTTCAAATGTTTTATTAAGCTGAACTTGAGATAAATTATCTAATATCGTACCCACTTTAGACTCAATGTTGGCAAACACATCAGGACCAGTTGGGAAAATTTTATAGCCATCAAATTCTTGCATCTTAACCGGGGTCGGGTTCTGCATAAAATCGAGACTGATGACCTTAGCAGCATTCAGATAATTACCAATAACCAAGGTCGCTCGTAAGCCTTTTTTTATTCGATCCTCAATCAAAGCATTCCAGTTTTGCAAGGAAACAGAGTCCGAAGTTTCCAAAGAATACAAGCGTTGTGGTTCTATTCTCGCACGCACTGGAATCAAAGGTGTATCAAGAGAAGTCAAAGACTCCATAGAAATACCATTAAAAGGCACATCCAATACAGTCCCCACTCTTACACCACGAAACTCTACTGCTGCTCCAGTCTTTAAACCACTGACATTACTGTCAAACAAAAAAACATAATCAATGAACTTGTCATAAACATTATTTAAGGCGCTTTCTTGCGATGAGAATAAACGAAATTCAGCCATATCATGAACCGCTTTTCCAGCAGAACGACCTTTAGGCAAACCAAACGAAATACCACCAGCAAACAAGGTTTCTAAAGAATCAAGACGCACTTCAAAGCCACTGGCTGAGCTTTTAAATGACAAACCTGGAGTCATCCAAAATTGGGAAGCACTGTTGACTAAAGCATCATAAGGCGACCGAATCACGACCCGATAAATGATCGCTCCTTTTTCTGAATCAAAGCCGACCTTTTCAACATAACCGACTTCATACCCCCGAAAATGTACTAAAGCACCAACGTCTAATTTAGACCCTTCCGTACTTGATAATACGATACGAACACCCTCATTTTCAGTAGAAAGTGGAGGCTGACCAAGCAGTGTAAATTCCGTCTGCAATCTCCCTTTCATACCCGGTTTCATATCAATATAAGCCCCCGATAGTAGCGTTCCCAAGCCACTTACCCCTTCTTTACCAACACGAGGCTTCACCACCCAAAATTTTGCATCATCACGCAACATATCTTGAGTACCTTGATTCATCCGCACCTTAACAATGGCTTTTTCGTAATCATCGCTTAGATGAATATCAATGACATTTCCTACATCAACATTACGCGACTTAAGCTTTGTTTTGCCCATTTCTAAACCATCAGCATTCGCAGCAACTAAAGTAATAATGGGGCCTTGGCTTGACCAATTTTCATAGAGCATCCAACCCGCAACCGTAAGCGCAATTAAAGGTACTAACCATATGGAATTAAATCGAACCTTTCGCATGCTTTCGATTTGATTGTTCGGATCACTCACTCTTTTCTCTCCCTTAAAGCAGACACACTAACGACCGTATCTTTATCCCATAATAACCTTGGATCAAATGTCATTGCTGCCAACATGGTTAACACAATCACCGACGTAAATGATAAAACCGCAGGCCCTGGCAAAATAGACATAAAATTCCCCATTTGTACCAAGCTTGTCAAAATAGCCACGACAAAAACATCAATCATCGACCAGCGCCCTACAAATTCAGTAATACGATACAACTTTATTTTTTGTTCAGTAAACTGCCGACTCGGATAGCAACTTTGCCAACATAACCAACCTAACGCCAACACCTTTGCCAAAGGAATAATGACACTTGCAACGAAAATAATAACAGCAACGGGATATGACCCCAGTGACCACAACAGCAACACCCCACCCATAATGGTAGAAGGCTCTGTATTACCTAAGAAAGTCGTCTCCATAATCGGAAATATATTCGCAGGGACATACATGACTAATGACGCAATTAATAACGCCACGGTTGTACTAATACTTTTAGGTCGCCGACTATAAACAGAATGACCGCAGCGATCACAATGCTTATCATGACCATTCACTGTTGCACCGCAAAACTGACAGCCAATTAACCCCTGTTGCTTAGCCGTTGCCGCCATTTTAGGAAAGACTTGCCTCTGACCAGCAACCTGATTCCACAACCAACGTTTATCAACCAAAGAAACTGTCTTCAAGAGTAAAAGCACATAGCCACAAAATGCCCAAAACGACAGCTCTAAAGAAATATCGGCTAAGCTACTCATTTTAACCAAAGCAACCAAAACGCCGACTAAAAAAACATCCACCATCAACCAAGGCTGTATCACTGTAATCCAGCGAAGACAATAGCGCTGAGCAAAACCTAGCATATCTTGATGTTGAAAAGACCAGACCAAAAATAAAAGAGAAAAAAGATAAACAGCAGGCAACACAAACAGAGCCAAGCTAATCAAAGCTCCTAATAGGAGATAGCCTTGACCGAGTAAAACACTGAGCGTATCAAACAAACTAACAGTACGTTCAATACCATTGGAAGAAAAGCCCAAAAAGGAAAAGCTAACGGCTAACGCAAGCATTAATAAAGTCGACAGACCCGCACTCATAATTCGAATTGAAACGAATTTGTGCACACTTAACAAAACATGACCACAATGCTGGCACCGAAAACGCTCACCGCCTTGTAATGGAGGAATCTCGTTAACAAAATCACACTCTTCACAAGTCGTTATATTTTCATAGAATTCCGTATGACCCATAATAAAAAACCACGACTCGAATGATCCCAATAAAAGCCCATAAACTCATCTATCTAACATGAAGATACTGATAATAATCAAGCAATGAAAGATATGACTAGCAAATAGTAAAAGCCTATCCCCTTCGTTATTGCCTATTCCAGTTATGATTACCTGAAATAAATGAATATTTGTTTAAAGCCAATAGCCAGAGTACGTAAAATTCACGATTAAAAAAACATTTCTAACGGTTTAGGCACGGAAAGAACACCTGAATAATCAACCGACACAGCCCAGTCTCCGAGTACAGGGACATTGATCGTCACATCACCTTTCACAACATAATCCAGCCCATTTTTATCCGGCAACCCCTCTACACTTTTAAGGATTTGATCAAACATGAGTGTCACTGGCAGACGTATACTATTACTGTCTTTTGCTGGTATCGTCACACTGATATCGGACTTACTTATCTTCGCGACTGTATTTTTATTTATCGATAGATCCAGATCGACACCAACCGTTTTAAGCTCGAAGGTGTTCGGATTATCTAATTTCACCTCCAGCAACAAAGTCATGGAATCCGTGGAGACACTTTTAAGCGAAACACCTTCTACTGTTACCGTCGGCTTTTCAACATCCATCGTTTCCTGCAGAGCACTACAACCTGACAACCACAAAATGAGTGCCATACCGATAAGGCGGGATATCATAACCTATACCTTTTTAATAACGGGAAGGTAAGCTTGAATACGCTCAGGCAGCCTTTGCACAAAACTAGACCGCACTGTATGCCAATAAAAAGACAGCAATAATAAAGCGCCACCCATTACGATTCCGGTCACAGCAAAGCTATAACCCACGCCGCCATAATGTTCAAACAAACTTACTAACGCATAAATTACATACATCAGCGATGAGACCATGAAAGCGCGGCGATCAATTGAGATAGACACCAGTGTCATCAATAAATACAGAAGTACAATCAACAGCATATTGCTCAAGCTTTCATTGCCTTCTAACACTCCTAAGTTGAAAAATATAGGATGGATAATCAAAGGGGCAGACAATAAATGCAGCCAAAACGCCACATCCGACTTACGTGTCGTGCGACTCGTATCACCGGCATCCCAATACATGGCTAGCGCAAACGCCACACAGCCACATAAAAATACCGTCACCCATAGGAAATCCTCAACCCCAGGTACAAGACTCATCACGGTAGAACCCAATAAACCTAACGCGGTTCCTGTACCGACAGCCACGGTAATCGGCACATAAAACCTACGCCAGTGGAGATAAGTAGCAAGCGTGGCAATGGCGGTAGAAAAGATAACCGCATAACTAGACTGAGCACTCACAAACGACCCAGCAAAATTAAACGCGCCACCAACAAAAGTCAGCAGCAACACAATAGCAGGCAAAGCCATTTTTCTGCGTTTTACAAAAACTTCAGACAACCCCCAAGACAAGGCCGTAAAAACCAAATACCCTAAACTCTCATTAATTGGCGACACCACCCAAAGCGATGAAAACAGCAAAAGCGCACAGGCAATCACAATAAAAATATCGTTAAAGCCTCCGACTAAACGAAAGTTTTCTTCATCCACCGCTGAAGTGTCTTTTGAAGAAGCGACAAGCTCACGAAACGCCTCTACCGAAGCCGCAGAAAAAACGCCCTGCTTCACAGCCAAATTTAAATCTTCATCGCTGTACATAACCATCCTTAAATACCCAACTGTTACACGCTAAACTTACTACGAAAAGCAAAATACACAGCGCCTACAAGACATAACCCAGCCCAAAGATAATCCAACTTTAAAGGCTCTTTTAAGTAATACACTGAAAACGGCACGAAGATCATCAAAGTAATCACTTCCTGCATAATTTTTAATTGCCCAACATTCAGTGCGGTATAACCAATACGATTCGCAGGGACTTGCAGCAAATACTCAAAAAGCGCAATCCCCCAACTTATCAACGCCGCGATAACCCATGGCTTGTTATTCAGCTCTTTCAAATGAGCATACCAAGCAAAGGTCATAAAAATATTACTACACACTAACAGGGAAACACTCAACGCAATAGGATGCATATACCCTTCTCAACAACACACTCTAAAGTAAAAGCCACTGCAAAATGGTCTTCATCAACCTCTTTGCCACATAGCGGCTCATTATAAGCAAAATACCACTCATCGCTTTAAAACTTACAATTAACAATCAAACCTTTACTTGCTCAGCAATAAGCACATACTCAGATGGCTACGAAACAGATTTCAACGCGTTCAAAATGCTAAGTAGCAAAAGCCCTAAAATAGGTCAAAACCAATCAAGGTTTTACCCTGATCACGAATGGTGACTATCATGAGTAAAGGTCAAAACAGTAAGAAAGATTCAAAGAAAAAGCCGCTGTTAACAGCAAAAGAAAAGAAAGCAGCGAAAGTGTCGAAGAAGTCGACCACCAATAATATTTTAGGAAACTAGCCAAACCTGTAATGCCACCATAAGGTTATAGTGGCATTACATTCAGTGAATCTAAGTCCTAATAACCATTAGGGCTTTTTGCTTTATGGTCGCGATGACTTCTGAGGACCTTTCCCTTTGGCAGGACGTTTGCCGTTAGGGTTAGACTTACCATGACTTTTTGGCGAGCCACCTGGCTTTCCAGACGGTCGCTTACCGCCATTATTTCCAGCAGGATTTTTACCCTCGCCAAAAGGTCGTCGATCTTTACCTTTCGACCCAGCCGGTTTTCTAGCGTCTTCTCGCGGATGCTTAGTATTACCCTTACTTGCACCTATGGGCTTAGGTTTTGAGGACGCTCTCGATTTTGCAGGCCCATCAGAACGTGTGTTTTTGCGCGGCCCATTTCGTGACTTTTTCGCTGGTGCACTGGCTTCGGAAGAAGAATCCTCAATCGACTTCAGCAACACCGACAGTTCTTTTTGAGTCAAGTCTCGCCATTCCCCAACGGGAACACCCTTCAAACTCACATTCATAATACGCGTGCGCTCAAGCTTCATAACCTCGTAGCCGAAGTACTCACACATACGACGAATTTGACGGTTCAGCCCCTGTACTAGAGTAATATTAAACACATTGGGCGCTACTTTTTTCACCGGGCACTTCTTCGTCATGGTCCCCAAAATAGGCACACCACCCGCTAACCCAGCAATAAAGTCATCTGTGATCGGTTTATTGACCGTCACCAAATATTCTTTCTCGTGATTATTTCCCGCTCTTAGAATCTTATTTACCAAATCGCCATTATTGGTCAAAAAGATCAAGCCTTGGGAATCTTTATCCAAACGACCAATAGGAAAAATACGCACGCCATGACCAACAAAATCAACAATATTGTTTCTTTCAGAGCTTTCCGTGGTACTGACAATCCCCACCGGTTTGTTTAACACAATAAAAACAAAATCATCCGCGTCTTGCGGCTCAATGATCTGACCATTCACTCGTACAGTATCACCCGCAACGACCTGATCCCCCACCGAAGCGCGCTTGCCATTAATGAACACATTGCCTTGTTCAATAAAGCGGTCCGCGTCTCTTCGAGAGCAAATACCGCTTTCGCTGATGTATTTATTTAAACGAGTAGAGGAAGTGTTAAACATAAAGTGCCGTTTTACCTAAAAGAAAGTCTTTCCTATTATAGAAAGAACCCTAACTGAATGAATCGTCAATAACGAGGTGGCGCACATTATATAGGAAATGCTTTCCGCATTTTAGGGAGAGTGGCAGAAATCTAAAAAATATAGTCTGAATAAAATAACAGGTTAAGAAAACCTTAATTTTGTTTCGCTACAGTTGATTAATAACAGCGAAAACACTTCGCCAATCAATTCAAAACGGAGATTAGCATGCAAAACCAAGAAAGAACTTACAACACGGCGCAGATATTACTGCACTGGGCCATAGCCGCTCTGATTATTTTCAACTACTTCGTCAGTGAAGGAATGGGGCGCGCATTTCATCAACACCTAGACGACAGCAACACAGGTTACGGCCTCGTATCCTCCCTGCACGTTTACGTTGGACTAGCCATTATTGCCTTGGTAGTCATACGCATTATTGTTCGATTGGCCTCTAGAAAAAGCAAAAGAGACTCACAGAACTTGCTCGATAAAATCTCACACATCATTCACGAAATCTTATATTTACTGATGTTTTTAGTGCCAGTATTTGGCGCCATCGCTTGGTATTTAGGCATTCACTTTATGGGCGATGTCCATGAAATTGCCATGAATATCATGATGACTTTGGTTTTACTGCACGCCGCAGCGGCCCTATTTCATCAATATGTACTGAAAGACGGAACACTATTGAAAATGCTGGGACAAAAATAGCAACCAATAAAGGGTTACTGACAAAGAATCATTGATGCGTCTCTAGATAATATTTTTCCTGTTCAAGAATACGATCCGTATTGAGAGACGCTATGCTCACGTCATGGGAGTGAGGCAACATACCAATAGTTTGCAAATGCAGATAACGCATTGCACAAACCCGTAAAAAAGAGGTGAAATTATCCAAGTTATGGCCAGCATCTAAAGCTTCATGATTGAGTTTGGCGATCATTTGCGACAAAGACAACTTATCTCGCTGTGCAATCTCTTCCAACGTAAACCAAAAGAAACTTTCTAAGCGAATACTGGTGACCATACCATCAATACGCAAAGACCGAGTGACATTTTCCCATAGACTAGGATCTGAATTCACAAAGAGCTTACACATTGTTTTTTTTCCTACTGAATGACGTTTTTATTATTAGAATGAAATAACGCAATGCAATCAGTTTAGCTGATGAAAAGGAAAAATAGTCGGGTGAGTTCGCACTTTTACACTAACTAAACTCACCCGAGTTCACTCAATAAATGCTATCTATTCAGCTAACAAAGCATAAAACTGAGCAAGCCATGCCGGATGCGCTGGCCAGGCTGGTGCGGTTACCAAATTGCCATCCGTGACGGCTTGATCCACGGGAATATCCATAAACTCCCCCTTCGCAAGCTCCACCTCAGGCTGACAAGCAGGATAAGCAGAACACTTCCGACCTTCCAAAACACCAGCCGCCGCCAACAACTGCGCACCATGACACACTGCAGCAACAGGTTTATTGGCATCGAAAAAGTGCTTCACCATCGCCATCACCGTTTTATTTAAACGCAGATATTCAGGTGCTCGACCTCCTGGGATCACCAAGGCATCGTAATCTTCCACCTTGATATCCGCAAAGGTCGCATTCAAGGCAAAGCGGTGGCCTGGTTTTTCCGTATAAGTTTGATCACCTTCAAAATCATGAATCGCCGTCGCTACCGTATCGCCAGACTTCTTATCAGGACACACCGCATGCACAGTATGGCCAACGCTCATCAGCGCCTGAAATGGCACCATTGTTTCGTAATCTTCCGTGAAATCACCAGTAATCATTAAGATTTTTTTATTCGACATGACACCATCTCCTGTTTTGGTTAAACGTCCTATGTTGTAACAGTTAGAGAAAGGGAAAAGGTATTAACGGGTTATTACATTAGGTTTGCCGTTGGTGGCTTGGGAGTTGGTCTCTTAATATCAAGACCTCACAAAGGTGGGTGGTTTGTTACCAGGTGATTAATTTGTTGTTTATCGTTATGGGCGAGAAATCCTATATTCGTAGAAAATCACACTAGTTTCATTTCCCGCTTGCTCTACAAAACCTAATTTTTTAAGTAGATTAGCTGAGGCAACATTTGATATTTCAACGCCACCAATAAGCTTTGACCAAGGCTCAACTCTAGCGACTTCTTGGATAAAACATTGCAATAATTCGCTGGCCAGCCCTTGTCCCCAATGCTTCTCACTGAGCAAGTAACCGATATGCGCTTCGCTTTCGCTTTCTACATAGACGAACAGGAAACCAATTAACTCGTTGTCTTGGGATTTTACCAGAAGAAGCCGACTCTCAAGCCGCATTCGGTCAAGCCAAGTTATTGACAATTCACTAGACGTAATACCATGAAAATATGGAGGCAGATTTTCAACGACTGATGGCGTAAGAATGTACGGTATCTTTTCAACTAGAGCCGATCTCTCATTCAAAGCTAACTCTTTAGAAACTTCATCTACTTTCAGTCTCTGGGTTTCAAAAGATAGGGTCATAAAATGGAGTCTACTTCAACAAAAATTAGAACGTCTAGCTAAGGTGAGAGATACGCTATCCCAAACCGACATACATGAAAAATAATACTTTTAAACTTTTCAGAAACTTATCGTATAAAGATTAGATGTATGGTAACTTTGCAAAATTATGTAAAGAAATGTTATAAACTTATATAAAGTTGTTGATGTTTGTGAACATTATTTCATGAAAGACATGAACACAATAGCCAGTTAATTTTAGTTAGTTAATACACTTTACCCCTCAATAATACACCGGATTCAATAAGCAATGAAGGAATGCATTTCATGAAAAAAGTACTACTCACCTTGGTTCCCTCTTTACTTCTAGCAGCAACAGCGAACGCCAGTAGTATTATTAAGACAGATAACTCCAGCTTGGATATTTTTGGTCGTGCAAAATTTACAGCGCAAGACGACTCTGAAAAAAGTAGCTCTTCCAGTTTTAGCACTCGTTTAGGCGTTAAAGGAGAAATGAAAGACGGAAACGGCACTAACGCCTTTTTTATGACAAGTTGGGAAATGCTTTCTTCTTCTGATAAGTCAGCATCGAATAATACTAAAACGGTAAAAGTTGCAAACCCTGATAAACCACAGATTAAATCTGAAAGACTTGATGTTCTTTCATCATCTGCCAGCAGCGACAACATATCAGCTCGCTATCAATTCGTAGGACTAGGCTTTGATGGTATTGGAAAATTTACATTTGGCCAAACAGACACGCCTTTTTACACTCTAGTCACTAGCGCTACTGATATTTTTCAATATAGCGGTCTTGAAGCGTCGGCTAACACGTACGGCACTCCTACTCGTGCGTCTAACTTAGCTCTTTACTCAAACTCATTTGGCAAACTTTCTGTTCAGGCATCTTATCAATTCGAAACAAAAAAGGGCAGTAACTCAGAAAGTGGTTCTGTTATAGATGTATTTGATGGTGGACTAAATACGGCAAATTTCAACACTCAAAAAAATGCTTATAGTGCCGCTGCTGCTTACGCTCTTAGCGATGCTTTAAACCTTCGCGCTGGTTACGCTAATCAGACCTTTACTGAAGACGCAACGAAATCTAATTATGGTCTAGCTTTTGATTATACACTTGGCAACTTATACCTTGCTGCCGTATACACTAGCACTATTGAAGATGACAATAAGAACACAACGACTCGTAATGGCTATGAAGTAGCGGCATCATACAATCTGGACAAATTTACATTCACAACGGGTTATGCATCCGGTACTCAAACCAGTGACGTAGCAACAACGACAGACACTGACACCGGAAAAGTTATGAAAAACGATGACATCAGCTATGCTGAAGCATTTAAGCTAGGCGTGACGTACAAAGTTTTCAACAACGTTACAACCATTGCTCAAATCACGCACAACACAAATGGTTCAGATATTTTTTACGGCGGATTAAATTACTCATTTTAATATATCGCTAAAGTTAAGTACTGACAGTATCGATTTAATTGCGTAAACCGCAATTAAATCGATACAAAATACTCTGCGAAGCATTGGTCTTGATCACAAAATTTACTTTACCGCTTTATATCCTTTCCAATAAGCCATTCCTTAAATATTCATCACTATCGAATCCCCCGATTAATCTAATGGCAGACACATTAGGCTGTAATTATTTAAATTATAGAGGCTGATTATAATTAGACGAGAAGACACAGTGCTCTGGAAAAATCACTTTTATGTATGCCATATCTTTAACTTACTTTATTGACGAGTGCCATTAGCCCAACAATCAGCATTTGCACCCCGATAACAGCAAGAATTAATCCCATCAATCGAGTCACTATACTAAGCCCACTTTTACCTATTAAAGATAAAATAGTTGAACTGTAAATAAAGCAGATAAAGGTGATGAGGCATAAAACGGCAAATACAGACACAGTCGTTAAAATTCCCATGAAACCACCAGCTGCCGAGTAGTTCATTGCTGTTGCTATGGTTCCTGGACCGGCAAGAAGTGGAACGGCTAAAGGAGATACTGCTAAATCATCTTCATCGTCACCCTCGGCCGAATGCAACTTTGAACCATGGCCATTCAACATATGGTATCCCACCACAAAGACTAAAATCCCCCCCGTTATCCTCAGCGCATCAATGGTAATACCGAATAAATGAAAAATCGCTTTTCCAAGAACAGAGAAAGCTAGAATGATAAAAAAGGTAATAAGAATCGCCTTACTCGCTACTTTTCTTTGCTCTGATTTACTTCTATCACCAACTAAACCGGAAAATGCCGCTGTATTTGCAATAGGATTCATAATCGCAAAAAAGCTCATAAACACGGTAATAACCTGTGTATATAAATCACTCATATCTTTTTCCTTTTGTTTAGTCGTTAGAAGAGAAATTTATCTCGATTTTCCCCCGTACTCCAGCATGACTAAAAACTTAGCCATTCTGGTTTCCCGTGTCGTCAGTTTCTTCGCTGAGTGGAGCGGGTAGTAAATACGATAGCAATACGAGTTTGACAGTGTTACATAAAAATCATCAGCCTTAGCAGACTATTTTAGTTCCACCAAAGCTTCAGATAACTAATTGGTTGTCACCATAGCGTTGACTTGTAAGTAGGTATACATGAAGTAAAGTCGAGAAAGCCTTTTCTTATCATCAACACTCTTGGTGATAATCTCAGGCGGATTGGTTTCAAATGAAAACTGCTCTATTTTTCACCTGAAACCAATTTAATTATTCAGCTTTTTAGTCATTATAAAATGAGCATTTCAAATCAATAATGGTGATCTTTGTAAGTCGAACTTACCTGACAAATTAACACTCTGGTGAAAATAAGTTCTTAATATATTGTGAGAACTCTTTTGGCTTCTCTTGCGGCATCATGTGACTTTCACCACGTAATTCTTTTAATTGGCTATTACCTAATAACTCTGACGTTCTAACGGTTACCAACTTAAAAAGGTCACGAGTGTTCTCACCATAACCAAAAACAACAGGAACATTGATTTTTGACACAGTTTCAGCATTTATCAAAGGTTGCTCTTTTTGATTGAGCTGATAAGACAAAGTATATTTTTTAGCAAGCTGAAGAGCCTTCACCGCTTCACTTTGACTATGAAAATAGCCTTGCTCATTTCCTGAGCCATCAATCAAAGACTCCACCGCTTGCACAAGATTGCCTTGAGAGAAATATTCAAACACAGGACCAAACATCTTGTTAGCATCCCGCTGCCATGCTCCCAATTCTGGTTCTTGTAAACATCCGGGATAACCAAGCTCATAGAGAAAAACCTTAGCAACAGACAAGTCGTGCTTTACTAAAGCATTCAAAACCACATCTGCACCATACGACCAGCCAACTATGTTGACTGCTTTATCCTTGGAAAGTTGATGAACCAGCTCGGCTAAATCGTCAGCGTGAGTATTTAAACCAAAACCTTCTACATCACCTTCATCAAAACAACGTAATGTAATAGACACTACTTCAAAATCAGCAGCTAAATACGCCAAGTGATCATTCCACATAGAGCTATCAGTCAATGCTCCATGAACCAAAACAAGATAATCTCCGTTACCTTCTCTTTTGTATTTCATTATAAAATCTCGTTAAATTATTAACACCAGCTAAAGTGGCTGACAACCTACTACCAAGAGCTTCCTCTTAACAGAGTAAACGCAAAAGCCAAATCCAACCAAAACGGCCAAACTTTGCGAGTCAATCTTAAAGCGCTTGTTATCCGTAATTTTTTAACCAAGTACAGGCCTAAAAAAACTACGCTCATAACTGATAATACAGTCTACTTTATCGGCAAATTCGAAAGCTTTAATACACTCAGCGTCATTCTGAGACTTAATGCGATAATCCTCGTAAGCAGACAAACTTTCAAATGTAAAAAGAGCCAAAGCGATATTATTTGCGCCTTCAGATGGCAGAAAATAGCCATTGTGTTGACCACCAAATTTCTCAACGAGAGGGATCCACATTTTCGCGTATTCTTCGAACTCCCTAACCTTCTTGGGATCTATTACATACCTGACATAACAAGTAATCATAAACACTAATTCCTTCTAATTGCTTGATTTTGTGGGCTAGGCAACGCCAAATTAAGGTGAGCACAACACTTACATCTTGTCTAAAACATTATGTCATAAAAACTAAACTAGCTTGGAGTGAAAGCACCGAGCGTGGTGAATCACTCTTAAATTGTGTGTTATGTAACAAGCGCCTTAGATAGGCAAATTGAGCGTCTTACACCAACATACTTACCATATGCGCCCGACTCTGAATAAGCGTTACGCAGATAAAAATTCACTGCCTTTAAATTAACTCTTCGTGTAGACAGGACGGAATTTTTATAGCCTTTTTCAATCGCATAACTTTCGAGTTGTTCAAGTAAATAAGTTCCTGCACCTGGTGTATTTGAGTACATTCGCTTGAGTTCACAAACTTCACTTTGGTGGTACCTAAAGACCCCACACGCTACTGCAACTTTGTTTAGATACACCACAATACATCCATCTTTCGACGAATCAAAAGCATCAGGTGAAAACGAGCTTTCGCCAGAATCATTAGTGATCTGGCTAAGTGATGAGTTCAATTTTGCTACGAGCGATTGAAAGTCAATGTTGTTTGGTTCTACTTTCTTGTGTTCGAATTTCATACCTGTCACATAGACATAATGACTCCCCACGATGCTAGCCTCCAATTCCGTGGGTTAGTGTAAAACCAGAGCCATAATTAGTGTGTCAACAACTAAATCATGGAGGCTAGCATGATTGAACATAGCATAGTTTTTATTGGGTTGGACACTCATAAAGAGTTTATTGAAATTGCCTATATCGAGGATCAGCGCGGAGCGACACCTATTCATTTCGGGCGTATATCAAGCTCTAAGGTGGCTATCAAAAAGTTTGCCCGCCAATTTCAAGCTAAGTATCCCTCTGCCACACTCCATTTTGTTTATGAAG